>NZ_JARAVK010000019.1:0-64853 GCF_033792765.1 Streptomyces sp. PA03-6a
CGCACCCGCAGACGACGACGCCCTCCGCCCACAGGGAACGTGGGGGGAGGGCGGCGCGTGGGGTGCGGCCCCGCGGGGGTTACCGCTTGCGGAGGTGGAAGGTGAGGCCGAGGGCCTCGTCGGTGAAGGCGGGGCCGTAGCCCTCCCCCGGGGCGCCGGAGGCGAAGTCCGTCGCGAGGACTTCGTCCGCGACGAGCCGCGCGTGCTCCGCGAGGGCTTCCTCCAGTTCCGCGTCCGCCGCGGCCCAGCGCAGCGCGATGCGGTCCGCGACGTCCAAGCCGCTGTTCTTGCGGGCCTCCTGGACGAGCCGGATGACGTCACGGGCCAGGCCCGCGCGGCGCAGCTCCGGGGTGATCTCGAGGTCGAGGGCCACGGTCGCGCCGGAGTCGGACGCGACGGACCAGCCCTCCCGCGGGGTCTCCGTGATGATCACTTCCTCCGCCGACAGGGCGACCGGCTCGCCGTCCACGAGGACCGACGCGTTGCCCTCGCGCAGCGCCAGCGACAGCGCCGCCGCGTCGCACTCGGCGACGGCCTTGGCGACGGCCTGGACGCCCTTGCCGAAGCGCTTGCCCAGCGCGCGGAAGTTGGCCTTGGCCGTGGTGTCGACCAGGGAGCCGCCGACCTCGCTCAGGGATGCCAGGGAGGCGACGTTGAGCTCCTCGGCGATCTGCGCCCGCAGTTCCTCGCCCAGTGCCTCGAAGCCCGAGGCGGCCACCAGGGCACGCGAGAGGGGCTGGCGGGTCTTGACCCCGGACTCGGCACGCGTGGCGCGGCCCAGCTCCACCAGGCGGCGTACGAGGGCCATCTGGTCGGACAGGACGGGGTCGACCAGGGCCTCGTCCACCGTGGGCCAGCCGGCCAGGTGCACCGACCCGGGGGCGCCCGGGGTGACCGGGACGACCAGGTCCTGCCAGACGCGCTCGGTGATGAACGGCATCAGCGGCGCCATCAGCCGGGTCACCGTCTCGACGACGTCGTGCAGGGTGCGCAGCGCCGCCTTGTCGCCCTGCCAGAAGCGGCGCCGCGAGCGGCGCACGTACCAGTTGGACAGGTCGTCGACGAAGGACGAGAGCAGTTTGCCCGCGCGCTGGGTGTCGTACGACTCCAGGGCGTCGGTGACGTCCCGCACGAGCGCGCCCAGCTCGCCCAGCAGCCAGCGGTCCAGCAGCGGGCGGTCGGCCGGGGCCGGGTCGGCCTCGCCCGGAGCCCAGCCGGAGGTGCGGGCGTACAGGGCCTGGAAGGCGACCGTGTTCCAGTACGTCAGGAGGGTCTTGCGGACGACCTCCTGGATCGTGCCGTGGCCGACCCGGCGGGCCGCCCAGGGCGAGCCGCCGGCCGCCATGAACCAGCGCACGGCGTCGGCGCCGTGCTGGTCCATGAGCGGGATGGGCTGGAGGATGTTGCCCAGGTGCTTGGACATCTTCCGGCCGTCCTCGGCGAGGATGTGGCCCAGGCAGACCACGTTCTCGTAGGCGTTCCGGTCGAAGACCAGGGTGCCGACCGCCATCAGCGTGTAGAACCAGCCGCGGGTCTGGTCGATCGCCTCGGAGATGAACTGCGCCGGGTAGGTGCCCTCGAAGAGCTCCTTGTTCCGGTACGGGTAGCCCCACTGCGCGAACGGCATGGAGCCCGAGTCGTACCAGGCGTCGATGACCTCGGGCACGCGCACGGCCTCGGCGGAGCACTGCGGGCACGCGAAGGTGACGTCGTCGATGAAGGGCCGGTGCGGGTCGAGGCCGGTCTGGTCGGTGCCGGTCAGCTCCGACAGCTCGGACAGCGAGCCGACGCAGGTGAGGTGGCCCTCCTCGCAGCGCCAGATGGGCAGCGGCGTGCCCCAGTAGCGGTTGCGGGACAGCGCCCAGTCGATGTTGTTGTTGAGCCAGTCGCCGAAGCGGCCGTGCTTGACCGCCTCCGGGTACCAGTTGGTGCGCTCGTTCTCGCGGAGCAGGGCGTCCTTGACCGCGGTCGTGCGGATGTACCAGGACGGCTGCGCGTAGTAGAGCAGCGCGGTGTGGCAGCGCCAGCAGTGCGGGTAGCTGTGCTCGTACGGCAGGTGCCGGAAGAGCAGCCCGCGCGCCTGCAGATCGTCGACGAGGGCCTCGTCGGCCTTCTTGAAGAACTGGCCGCCGACGAGCCCCAGGTCCTCCTCGAAGGTGCCGTCGGGGCGCACCGGGTTGACCACGGGCAGGCCGTAGGCGCGGCAGGTCTTGAGGTCGTCCTCACCGAAGGCGGGCGCCTGGTGGACCAGGCCGGTGCCGTCCTCGGTCGTCACGTACTCGGCGTTGACGACGAAGTGCGCGCCCTCCATCTCCACCAGGTCGAAGGGCCGTTCGTACGTCCAGCGCTCCATCTCGCGGCCGGTGAAGCTCTGCCCGGTGGCCTCCCAGCCTCCCCCTGGGCCTGACGGCCCGGGAGGTGCCCCCACGCCGAGCGCCTTGCCGAGCAGCGGCTCGGCGACGAGCAGCTTCTCCCGGCCGTCGGTGGCGACGACGTAGGTGACGTCGGGGTGGGCGGCGACCGCGGTGTTGGAGACCAGCGTCCAGGGGGTGGTCGTCCACACCAGGAGCGCGGCCTCGCCAGCGAGCGGGCCGGAGGTGAGCGGGAAGCGCACGTAGACCGAGGGGTCGACCACGGTCTCGTAGCCCTGCGCCAGCTCGTGGTCGGACAGGCCCGTGCCGCAGCGCGGGCACCAGGGCGCGACGCGGTGGTCCTGGACCAGCAGGCCCTTGTCGAAGATCTGCTTCAGCGACCACCAGACGGACTCGATGTACTCCGGGTCCATCGTCCGGTAGGCGTCGTCGAGGTCCACCCAGTACCCCATGCGGGTGGTCAGCTCGGCGAAGGCGTCGGTGTGCCGGGTCACGGACTCGCGGCACTTGGCGTTGAACTCGGCGATGCCGTACGCCTCGATGTCCTTCTTGCCGGAGAAACCCAGCTCCTTCTCGACGGCGAGCTCGACCGGCAGGCCGTGGCAGTCCCAGCCGGCCTTGCGGGTCACGTGGTGGCCCTGCATCGTCTTGAAGCGCGGGAAGACGTCCTTGAAGACGCGGGCCTCGATGTGGTGCGCGCCGGGCATGCCGTTGGCGGTGGGCGGGCCCTCGTAGAAGACCCATTCGGGCTTGCCCTCGGTCTGTTCGAGGGAGCGGGCGAAGACCTTGTTCTCCTGCCAGAACGCGAGCACCTCGTGCTCGAGCGCGGGCAGGTCGACCTGGGCGGGGACCTGGCGGTACTGCGTCATCGGACTGCCTCCGGCGGACACGTCGCGTGCGTATTCCGTCGGAGGGACGAGAGCACGTGCTGTGACTGCTCCCGCGGTACCACCCTCCTTGGCTGCGGACGGGCCCTCGCGGGTTCGCTCCGCAACCCCCTCATTGGGGTCGCGCTACCGGGTCTACTCGCCCTCGCGGGCTTTCTTCCGGCGGCTCCGGGGTGATCTTCACGTCGCGCACACCCCCGGGCTTCCACCGTCCCCGGGTCGCTATGGGCTGCGTACGGCGCTACTCGTCCCCTTCCACGCCTTTCGCTCCGCCCAGTGTAAGGGGCCGCGGGGTGCCGTGTCGGCCGGGTTTCCGCGGGGAGCGGGTGTGACCCGAATGGCCCGGTCCGCACCCTGTTACCCGTTGGTACCGGAATACCTCGTGGAGAGCTGGGCACAACGGATGCAGACCTGCCTCCCGACCCGGCGCGGCAGGCGGATCAGGCGGCGTGCCCCGTTGCCGCGGGTCCGGAGTCGATTTATCGTTCCGGCACGATTCGCGAGCAAGATCACAATATGTGAAGGGGCTCGGCCATGGTGGGGAAGAAGACCACCGTCACGAAGAAGACGACGGCGAAGAAGACGGCACCGGCGGCCGCCTCCGCGGCCCGCAGGAGCGCCGCGCCCACCGCGCGGAAGGCGGCGGCCAAGCGCCCCACCAGGGCCGCGTCCCCCGTTCGCAGCGACACCGCCACGGCCGGCGAAGGAGCGGCCGAGGGGAAGCGGACCCCCGCGAAGCGGGTGGTCCCTCGTACGTCCGCGCCGCCGCAGAAGGCGGCGCCGGCCACCAGGACGACCGCGAAGAAGGCCGTGGCCGGGAAGAAGGCGCCCGCGAAGAAGGCTGTCGTACGCAAGGCGGCACCCGCCGCGAAGAAGGCCGCGGCGCCCGCCGCGGGGAAGACCGCGGCCAAGGCCGCAGGAAAGAAGGCGGCCGTGGCGGAGGAGACGACGACCAAGGCGGCGTCCACACGGAAGACCGCGGGACGTACCGCGAGGAAGACCGCGCCTCCCGCCAAGAAGGCGGTCACGGCGGCCGAGAAGCCCGCGAAGGCGCCGGCCGCGGCGAAGAAGTCCGCACCGGCGAAGAAGGCCGCGCCCGCGGGGAAGGCCGCAAAGACGTCCAAGACCGCCAAGACCGCCGGTACGGCCGCGACGGCCGCACCCGCGAGGACCGCGAAGACCGGCACGACCCCCGCCCGAGCGGCGGCGAAGACCACGAGGGCCACGAAGGCCACGAAGACGGGAGCCAAGACGGTGGCAGCGAAGAAGACGGCGGCCGGTACGGCCGCGGCAGGGGCGTCCGCCTCCGCGGTCCCCACGGCCCGCATCGCCGAGGCGGCGGGTGTCGTCGCCGCGGGCGACCTGGCCGTACGGCCCGACGAGGAGCCGTGGTCCGAGGAGGAGGTGGACGCGGCGCGCGCCGAGCTGCTGGCCGAGATGGACCGGCTGCGGTCCGAGATCTCCACCTCCGAGGACGCCATCACCGGGCTGCTGCGCGACTCGGGCGACGGCGCCGGCGACGACCAGGCCGACACCGGCACCAAGAACATCACGCGCGAGCACGAGATGGCGCTGACCGCCAACGCCCGCGAGATGCTCGCGCAGACCGAGCACGCGCTGGAGCGGCTGGACTCCGGCACGTACGGGCTCTGCGAGTCCTGCGGCAAGCCGATCGGCAAGGCGCGGATGCAGGCCTTCCCCCGTGCGACGCTGTGCGTGGACTGCAAGCAGCGCCAGGAACGCCACTGACCGCGGACACGGGGAATCGCGGGGCCCGAACCCCCGCAGCCCCGCTGTTCGGACGTGTGTGCCGTAACCTCGTCTGCGTCAGGATCCGGACTGGCGCAGATCAGGGCTGAAGGACTCACATGGCGAAGGCACAGGAGACCGCGGCGGACACGGCCGAGGAGCCGCCCGGCGGTACGGACGAGGTCACCGGCAAGGGGCCGCGGCGGATCGCCGTGCTGCTCGGCGTCGCGGCGCTCGCGTACGTCCTCGACCTGCTCTCCAAGATCTGGGTGGTGACCAGCCTCGAGGGGCACGAGCCCATCGACGTGTTCGGCAGCTACCTGCGCCTGGAGGCGGTGCGCAACGCCGGCGCGGCCTTCGGCTTCGGCCAGGGCATGACCATCGTCTTCACGGTGATCGCGGTCACGGTGATCGTGGTGATCGCCAGGATCGCCCGCAAGCTGCACAGCGTGCCGTGGGCGATCGCGCTGGGGCTGCTGCTCGGGGGTGCCTTCGGCAACCTCACGGACCGGGTGTTCCGCGCGCCGGGCTTCCTGCAGGGGCACGTGGTCGACTTCATCGCGCCGACCCACTTCGCGGTCTTCAACCTGGCCGACTCGGCGATCGTGTGCGGCGGCATCCTGATCGTCCTGCTGTCCTTCCGCGGTCTCGACCCGGACGGAACCGTCCACAAGGACTGAGCCGGGACCGGGGCGGCGGAGGACGGCCCGCGGATCGGGCATACTCGATCAGGTGAGTATGCCTGCCGAAGTTCGATCCCTCCCCGTCCCCGATGGTCTCGAGGGCGAGCGCGTCGACGCCGCCATCGCCCGCATGTTCGGTTTCTCGCGGACCAAGGCGGCCGAGCTGGCCGCCGCCGGGAAGGTGACGATCGACGGCAGCGAGGCCGCCAAGTCCGACCGGGTGTCGGGCGGTGCCTGGCTCGAGGTCGAGATGCCCGCGCCGCCGCGCCCGGTGGAGGTCGTCGCCGAGCCGGTGCCCGGCATGCGGATCGTCCACGACGACGAGCACGTGGTCGTGATCGACAAGCCCGTCGGCGTGGCCGCGCACCCCAGCCCCGGCTGGACCGGTACCACGGTCATCGGCGGCCTGGCCGCCGCCGGCTACCGGATCTCCACCTCCGGCGCCGCCGAGCGCCAGGGCATCGTCCACCGGCTCGACGTCGGCACCTCGGGGCTGATGGCCGTCGCCAAGTCGGAGATCGCGTACAGCGACCTCAAGCAGCAGTTCCGGGAGCGCACCGTCGACAAGCGCTACCACGCGCTGGTCCAGGGCCATCCGGACCCGCTCAGCGGCACCATCGACGCGCCGATCGGCCGCCACCCGAACCACGACTACAAGTGGGCCGTGACCGCCGACGGCAAGCCCAGCGTCACGCACTACGACCTCGTCGAGGCGTTCCGCGCGGCCTCCCTGCTCGACATCAAGCTGGAGACCGGCCGCACCCACCAGATCCGGGTCCACATGGCCGCCCACCGCCACCCCTGCGTCGGCGACCTGACCTACGGGGCGGACCCCACCCTCGCCAAACGGCTGAAGATCACCCGCCAGTGGCTGCACGCCGTCCGCCTGGGCTTCTCCCACCCCGAGGACGGCCGCTGGGTGGAGTTCGAGAGCTCCTACCCCGACGACCTGCAGTACGCCCTCGACGCCGTGCGAGCCGACAGTGCCTGAGACCTACGAGGTCCGGGTCGCCACCGAACCGGACGACCTGAAGGCGTACTACGCGGTGCGGCACGAGGTCTTCGTCGTCGAGCAGAAGGTCCCCGCCGAGCTGGAGTACGACGCCCACGACGCCGACGCCGTGCACGTCCTGGCCACCGGCCCCGGGGGCGGCCTCGGCGCGGGCCGGCTGCTCCTCGGCGAGGACGGCACCGGCATCCTCGGCCGGCTCGCCGTGACCGGCGCGTCCCGCGGGCTGGGCATCGGCGTGGCCCTGGTGCACGCCATCGAGGTTGAGGCCCGGCGGCACGGCCTGTCCGCCGTCGAGCTGCACGCCCAGTCCCACGCCGTCGGCTTCTACGAGCGCCTGGGCTACACGTCCTTCGGCGAGGAGTACGAGGAGGCGGGCATCCCGCACCTGTCGATGAGGCGCGTGCTCTGACCGGGCCGGAGGCGGCCGACATGCCACGCTAGGGGTGTGGATCAACTCGCGCTGTTCTTCGCCCTGATGCTGGCGGCCATCGTCATGGTGCCGCTGGGCGACCGGATGGGGCTGCCGTCGCCCGTGCTGATGACACTGCTCGGGGTCGTGCTGGCCCTCCTGCCGTTCGTGCCGAACGTCGAGATCAACCCCGAGCTCATCCTGCCGCTCGTGCTGCCGCCGCTGCTCTACGCCTCCGTACAGCGCACGTCCTGGCGGCAGTTCGCCGTCAACAAGAAGGCCATCTTCCTGCTGGCCGTCGCACTGGTGCTGATCACCACCGCGGCGGTGGGCGCCATCGCCAACGCCGTCGTCCCCGGCATCTCGCTGGCCGCCGCCCTCGCGCTCGGCGCGCTGGTCGCCCCACCCGACCCGGTGGCCGCTACCGCCGTCGCCGGGCGCCTCGGCCTGCCGCGCCGCATGGTGTCGACCCTGGAGGGCGAGGGGCTGTTCAACGACGTCACCGCGATCGTCGTCTACAACGTCGCCGTCGCCGCGGCCGTGACCGGCTCCTTCTCCTGGCCGGAGGCGCTCGGCGAACTGCTGCTGTCGGCGGTGGTCGCGGTGGGCGTCGGCGTCGTGCTCGGCTGGACCGCATCCAAACTGATGGGCGTCGTGGGGGATCCGACCCTGCAGATCGGGCTCTCGCTGCTCGTCCCGTTCGCCTCGTACGCGATCGCCGACGAGGCGCACGGGTCCGGCGTCCTCGCGGTGCTCACCACCGCGCTGTTCCTCGCCGAACACGCCCGCGACGCCGACGACGTGACCGGGCGACTGGTCGGCGCCACCTTCTGGGAGGTCGTCGACACGCTCGTCACCGGCGTCGCCTTCGGCCTGATCGGCCTGGAGCTGCACAACGTCTTCGGCGTCGGCGCCGGCCGCTGGGGCACGATGCTGAGCCACGCGGCGATCGTCGTCGGCGCGGTCGTCCTCGTACGGCTGGCCTACCTGATGCCGGCCGCCGCGGTGACCAGACGGCTGCACAAGCGGCGCGACCTCGACGAGGACATCCCGATGTCCTGGCGGGAGACCGTCGTCATGTGGTGGGCCGGCATGCGCGGTGTGGCGTCCGTCGCCCTGGCGCTGGCCATCCCGCACACCACGGAGGCCGGCGAGGCCTTCCCGGCGCGTGACGAGATCCTCTTCATCGCCTTCTCCGTCGTCCTCACCACCCTTGTGCTGCAGGGCCTCACCCTTCCGCAGGTCGTCAAGCGGCTCGGGGTCAGCAGCGACACTCAGGTGGAGCACGACATGGAGATGCTGCTCGCACTGCGCGCCATGGCCGCCGCCAAGCAGCGGCTGAAGGAGGTCGAGGCGACCGAGGACTTCTCCGAGGAGGTCTCCGAACTCCTGCACCGCCGCGCCTTCGACGTCGGGGCCCGGATCTGCCCCGACATTGTCGACGACGAGAAGCGCGAGCGGCACACCGCCCGCGTGCGCCGCATCAGGACCGTCGAGCGCGTCCAGCGCGACATGCTCTCCGCCGCCCGGCACGAGGTCCTCGCCGCCCGCAGCGAGCCCGGCTACGACCCCGAGATCGTCGACCGGGTGCTGCGCCAGCTCGACGTGCGCAGCCTGCGCGTGTCCCGGTAGCCGGCCCGGCGCGTTGCCTAGCGGGATCCGGGGCCGGGACCGATGTCCTCGGCCCCGGGCGCGGCCTGCTCCCGGTCCGGGGCCTCGGCCAGGCCGGGGGCGGTGGCGGTGTTGATGCGCGGCAGCGCGTACGGGTGCTCGCGGCGCAGCCAGTCGATCATCTGCTCCCGCACCACGCAGCGCACCGTCCAGATGTCGTCCGCGTCCTTCGCCGTGGCCAGGGCCCGCACCTCGATCGTGGACGGGGTGGCGTCCGTCACTACCAGGCCCCAGGCCCGGCCGTCCCACTGCTCGCACTCCTTGAGGACGTCGTGGAGGTGTCCGCGCATCAGGTCGACGGGTGTGGCGTGGTCCAGGTGGAAGTAGACGGTGCCGGTCATCCGGGCGTTGCCGCGGGACCAGTTCTCGAAGGGCTTGCTGGTGAAGTACGAGACCGGCATGGTGATCCGCCGCTCGTCCCAGGTACGGACCACCAGGTAGGTGAGGGTGATCTCCTCCACCGTCCCCCACTCGCCCTCCACGACCACCGCGTCGCCGATCCGGACCATGTCACCGAAGGCGATCTGCAGCCCCGCGAAGAGGTTGCCCAGCGTCGACTGGGCGGCGATGCCGGCGACGATGCCGATCACCCCCGCGGAGGCCAGCATCGAGGCGCCGAAGCCGCGCATCGCCGGGAAGGTCAGCAGCATGGCCGCCACCGCGACCACGCCGACGACCGCGGTGACCACCCGCTGGATCAGGCTCACCTGCGTCCGCACCCGCCGCACCCGCGCCGCGTCCTGGGCGGCGGAGGCGTAGCGCGAGTAGGACGCCTCCACGACGGCCGCCGCGACTCTGACGACCAGCCAGGCACAGGCCCCGATCAGCACCAGCGTCAGCACCTGCCCGATCCCGCGGGTGTGTCCGCGGGCCAGGTGCGCCTGTTCGTACGAGCCGCGCAGCAGCGAACTGCAGATCACCAGCTGGAGCGCCAGCCGGGCGCGGCGCAGCAGGTTCCACAGCGGGGTCTCCGGGTGCCGGGCGTCCGCACGGCGCAGCGCGTGGTCCACGGCCCAGCCCACGGCGAGCGTGACGACGAGGGAGCCGCCCACCACGCCGAGCGGTCGTATGACGGAATCCATGTCTTCGACGGTAACGGGCATGATGGAGCCCGTACCCGACCGTGCGCCGATCATGGGAAGTGAAATTGTGAGCTCGGGCATGACCATCGTGCTGTTCCACTCGGCCTACGGACTCCGTCCCGCCGTGCACGCCGCCGCCGACCGGCTGCGCGCGGCCGGCCACGAGGTGCACGTGCCCGACCTCTACGAGGGCCGCACCGCGGACACCGTCGAGCAGGGCATGGCCATCAAGGACGAGATCGGCCGCGACGAACTGCTGATGCGCGCCGTCACCGTCTCCGGCCCGCTCTCCGGCCGCGGCCTGGTCTACGCCGGGTTCTCGCTGGGCGGTTCCATCGCGCAGAACCTCGCCCTCGCCGACGACAGGGCCCGCGGCCTCCTGCTGCTGCACGGCACCTCCGACATCGCCGACGACGCGGCCACCGACATCCCCGTCCAACTGCACGTCGCCGAGCCCGACCCCTTCGAGCCCGACGACTGGCTGAACGCCTGGTACCTGCGCATGCGCAAGGCGGGCGCCGACGTGGAGATCCACCGCTACCGGGGCGCCGGACACCTCTTCACCGACCCGGACCTCGACGACTACGACGCGGAGGCGGCCGAGCAGACGTGGGCGGTCGCCCTGGACTTCCTCGCCGACCTCGCGGCGGAGACCGGGACGGCGGGGGAGGCGTAACGCCGTTGTGGACGGGGGCCGTTGTCAGTGCCCGCTGAGATCATCGGGGACATGGGTGTTCTCTACGGGTACTACTCCGCCGCCGACGACAAGGACGCCGCACGCGCCGTGGTCCGGGAGTTCCGTGAGCTGTGCGAGTTCCGCGGGCCTCGCGAGTTCCGCGAGGCCGACGGCGACGGTCGCGACGAGCACGTGACCCAGGGCATAGACCCGGTCGTGGAGTTGCTCCCCGCGGAGGTGCTCATCACCGGCCGCGCCCCCGAGGACGTGCGCTCCGACCCGCGCCGCGGCGCCCTGGTGGGCGTGGCCGGCGAGGGCAGGGTGGTCGCCGTCTCCCTCACCGACAGTTTCCGCGACGCCCTCGCCGCCTTCGACGCGGACCTGCTGGACGATGTGGCCATGGGGTGGTCCCGCACCTCCGGAGGTCTCCACGGCGTCCACGGCCCGGACGTCCTCGGGCTGTTCCTCAAGGAACTCGCCGGGCTGGCCGGCCGTGCGGCGGCGGGCGGACGGCGCCTCTACTGCTGGATCCGCCCCTGAGCGAAGGCGGCCCGGCGCGGCCCGGCGGCCGCGGCGAGCAGCAGGAGCGCGGCCGAGGGCAGGAACACGTACATCGCCGGCACCGCGCCGATGACGGACCAGGTGACCAGCGCCAGCGCGATGACGACGCAGGCCTGGGCGAACACCCTGGGGAACCGCCCCAGGAGCGGTGGCAGCGCCAGCGGCACCACGGACAGCACGAAGAAGCCCCCGTAGTAGCTGTCCAGCCCGAAGAGCAGCCCGGGCACGGCCGCGGCCAACGCCCCCACCGCGAGCACCCACTGCCGCCGCCCGATCCCCGCCCGCGCCTGCGGCCGCCCCGCCTCAGCCTTCATGGCCGCCCCTTCCCCCTGGCGAACAGCACTTTGAACGCGTTCAACCTAGCGGATCGAGACACGGCTCAGTACCAGCGGCTGAACGCGGCGGCACCGAGGCCGGACCGGGCGGCGTGACGCAGCACACGCAAGGGGGCGTCGAGCAGCTCGGCCCCGTCGAACTCCGGGACGTCGCCCATACCGCGCATCCAGTCGGCCACGCGGGAAAGGACCGCGTCCCGCCGGGCGCCGGACACGTCCAGGGCCCGCACGACCCGGGGGAGCGCCGCCGCGACCTCGTCGTGGGTCAGCAGGAACTCGCCGAACCTGCCGGGCAGCAGGGCCGAAGCCTCCGCGCCGAGACCGTGCAGCAGGGCCGCGGCCGGGCTCGCCTTACGGGCGACGGCGGCGAACGGGCCGTCGCCTCCGGTCGTCGGCATGAGCTCCATGAGCTCGTCCTGAAGGGTCAGCGCGGGCTCGTCGTCGGGGGCGGTGTTGCAGTGGACGAGTTCGGCGAACCGCAGCGCGGCCGGGGTGGGGCACACGTCACCTGAGCCGTCCGCGATGTCCTCGAAGAAGCGCTCCTCGTCACCGCCGCCCGACCACCAGGCGAGCGCCTGCGCGTGCTCCGGCGGCAGGTCCTCGTCCCCGGCGCCGCGCCGGGCCGCGCGCCCGGACAACGCCCGTGCCTCGTCGTCGGGGACGGCCCCGACCACCCAGACGCCCATCACGCTCACGGCCCCCACCTCCCGGTTCGATCCCGACCGAATCCGGGGGCCCGGAGGGGGCTTGGCAGGGGCGTCACATCGTGGATGACGGTCGGCACGGCGCCTCGGCCCGGCGGCGCCACCGCCGATCGCCGCGACGGCGTGCGCGTGCTCGTTCCGCGCGACGGCAACGTCCGTTGCCGTTCCGGGGACGGCCGGGGTGGAATGGGCGGATGGAAGACCTGTCCTCGATCGCCGCCGCCCTGGCGGAGGTCGGCCCCCGCCTCAAACGCCTGCGCACGCAGCGGGGCGTCACGCTGGCCGCGCTGTCCGAGTCCACGGGCATCTCCACGAGCACCCTGTCCCGCCTGGAGACCGGCGGGCGCCGCCCCAGCCTCGAACTCCTCCTCCCGATCGCCCGGGCGCACCGCGTGCCGCTGGACGAACTGGTCGGCGCCCCCGAGGCCGGCGACCCCCGGGTACGCCTCAAGCCCCGCCGCGTGAACGGCCGCACCGTGCTGCCGCTGACCCGGCAGCCGGGTTCGCCGCAGGCATGGAAGGTCGTCATCCCGGCGGGCCAGTGCGAGCCCGACCTCCGCGTCCACGAGGGCTACGAGTGGCTGTACGTGCTCTCCGGACGCCTCCGCCTCCTGCTGGGCGACCGCGAGGTCGTCCTCGGCGTCGGCGAGGCCGCCGAGTTCGACACCCGGATGCCGCACTGGTTCGGCAGCGCCGGCGACCAACCCGTCGAGATCCTCAGCCTCTTCGGCCGCCAGGGCGAGCGCATGCACGTCCGCGCCAGGTCCAGCCGGGGGAAGGGGAGCGGCGGTGCCGGTTGAGGACGACCTGGTTGATCGCGCTTTTCCCGTCGCAGTAACGCAGTAACCTCCGTCCGGAACGGGGGAGACGGGTGGGGACGGTGCCGACGCCGCCTGCGCGCGGCCGTCGCGCAGCCGCCCGCACTTGCCGGTCGGCCACAAGGCCCCTTCGCCTGACCGGCTACCGGTACCAGTCGCCGCCATCGGCGAGGGCCCGCCGCAGATAATCGTCCAGCTCCCGCGCAGCCCACAGCCGACTGTCGTCCTCGTGGTCCCACACGAAGATGTCCGGACGCTTGGGCGTCTGCACGAAGGCGAACTGGTCACCCCCGCCGTTGTCACCGAAGAACAGCAGGGCGTCGAAGGGCATGTACAGGCCAGGGAACGCATCGGGGGACCAGAACAGCAGATTCTGTTCCACGATCCGATGCAGGGACCAGACGACGTCCTTGCCGTAGGTGCCGACCATCCCGTCGGCCTCCAGCAGCAGGGCGGTCAACTGCGCGGGCAGGGCCCGCCCCAGACGCTGCTCGGCCTCGGCGAGGGCCGCCCGGTCAACCGGTGGTCGAAATGTGACGTCGGGCAGGACCTCGGCAGCGGTTTCTTTCCACATCGGTGCAGCATATGCGGCGGGCTGGTCAACCGGTCAGTACCTGGGGACATGGGCGCCAGGCTCGCGACCGTTCAGGTTCCGGATACGCCGGCGCCGGCCTCGAGACGAAAGCTCAACTGGGCCCCCACCTCTCGGAAACCGAGCGCGCCTGCAACCCTTCGGGACGGCTCGGGCCGAGCTCTCCACTGAGGTAGGAGACCCGTATCGAGAGCAAGAGCCACCGCTGCGGAGGCCACGGTCTTCGCCAACCCACGACCGCGGCGCCGCGGTGCCGTCAGTACCGACGCATGAGCCGCACTCCCGGGCCAAACCCGGTATCCCGCTGCGGCCACGACCTCGCCGCCGTCGAGGATGACGAACGCAGGCGAAGAGATCTCATCCAGGCCGCTTTCGCCGGCGTCTTCGTGCCCCGCTGTCGCGAGCAAAGCCAGCAGGCCAGGGTGTTCCGCGGGCAGGCGCGCCACAGCCCGGTCCGTGGGCGCAGGACGGAACTCCGCGTCGGACACGTAAGCGAGGGTGGCCGGGCCGAGTACCTCGGCGACGGGCAGTACCGTCCGGAGCGCGTCCGTCCGGACGAGGGCGTCCGGAGGAATCCCAGCGGTGGCTCTGCGGAGCAGGCCGGCGACCTCGGCTGTCGGAACGGTGGCGATCCCTGCTCCGCCCAGCACCACGACCCCACACCACGAAGGGGGACACAACCCCGACCCCGGTGAGACGACCACCTGGGCCGCGGGGCGACCGAATTCGACAGGTGCGCGGGCCAGTCCCCGCCACAGGGCTTGAGCACGAGCCGTCAGGTCGTCAGGCATGCGTGGATCCTGCCATCCGAGTGCCCGGTGCGAGGCGGCGCGAGCACGGGAGCCGGCCCGATCAGCAGCCGGTGTACAGGCCCAGGTCTCTTGCGACCTCCGGCGCGACGTTGGCGGGGGTCGGTCCGACGCGGCCGCTACGATCACCCCATGACGTCCCATCAAGCGGATGCCGCGTAAAGCGCCGCGCGAGGTGAGGGCCGCGGGGTCCGATGAACGAGGCAGTGATGCGGTGAGCTCGTTGCTCATCGGCACGTGTCCTGGGCAGCCCGTGTGCGCCGCCGTTCACACGTACCTCTTCGTCGACGGTCTCGACGTGGTCGCGCGCAGCGACAGCAGGATGGCCGGCCTCGATCCGAGGCGGCTGCTCCGGCCGGGCGGGCCGCTCCATCCGACGGACATGCCGCGTGAGGTGGAGGTGGCAGCCCAGGAGCAGCCCGAGTCCGGGCCGGGCAGGCTGGGCATCCGGCTCCGGCTCCGGCTCCGGGGCGGGACGGTCATCTGGTCCGGCCTGATGTACCCCGGCATCGATGGCAGACCCGTCGAAGAGGTGCGCTTCCGCCTTGAGCAGTACCTGGGCGAGGTGGAGCGTGCCTATGCGGCCGTCACCGCCGCCCGGCGGCCCACGGCGGGTGGCTAGACCCCGCTCCTCGTTCTCATCCGCATGCATCGGTTCCACTGGCCGGATCCGCGGTCTGGGACGAATCGATCGCTGCCGGGTTCAGCGCCGACGTGTACTGGGAGTCCAGGCCTATCAGGTGGGAGGAAGCAGGTTCCGATCCAAGGCCTGTTGGCCTTTGATTCCCCCTGCCCGGCCCCCTACGTTCGGAGTAGTCGACCGGTCGGCGAGTTAGCACCGGTCGTAGCATCGCTCCGATCCGACACGAAGGCAGAACACCGGCATGCGTACTACCACCCTGGGCGCCCACGGACCTGAGGTCGGCGTCATCGGCCTGGGCGCCATGGGCATGAGCTTTGCCTATGACATGGCCACCCCGCGTGACGAGGCCACCTCCGTCTCCGTCGTCCACCAGGCCCTCGACCTGGGCGTGACCCTGATCGACACCGCCGACGTCTACGGCCCCTACACCAACGAGGAACTCCTCGGCCGGGCCCTGGCCGGCCACCGCGACCGCGCGGTCCTCGCCACCAAGGTCGGACTGGAGTCCATCGACCCCACCGGCGGCCCCGGCGGCTCCCCCCTGGTCAAGCCCAACGCCCGGCCCCAGCACATCCGCGCCTCCATCGACGCCAGCCTGCGCCGCCTGGGCACCGACCACGTCGAGCTCTACCAGCTCCACCGCGTCGACCCCGACGTCCCGATCGAGGAGACCGTACAGCAACGCTGGCGGCCATCGCCGCCTCGACCTGCCCTTCTGCGGCCGTGATGCGGCTGGTATGGCCGTCATCAGCCGATCCCGTAATAGCTACGGATCAGAAGGCCGATCGAACGCCAACCGCTGGGAAGGGGGGCGGGGTCGGAGCTGCACGAGGCCCCGGAGCCATCAGGTTCGGGGGCCTCTTCTGAGCCGCCCCCCTTGACCGCCATGCTCAGCAAGCGAGACATCTAGGCGGCACCAGCACTAGGCAGGCTAGCTCCAGGACTGACAGCTGCCTCAGGCCCCGTCTCAGTTTCCGTCTCATTCGCCATGGGTCGGGGCCGTTCTCCCCCGTCCAGCAGCAGTGGCCAACCTGCACCATCGACCCTGGGCAGACGCCGGTGAACGAGCTGGGACGGTTCCCCGATCAGCGCCAACAGACTTGGAAAGCGTGTTGGGGGTGGGCCGTGCCTGATCCTGCAAGCAGATCCCGCCGAGCTGTAGGTCGAGTTCGGCTACTGGACACGCTTCGACGCGTAGTCGACGAAGTCTCTGATAGCTGCCTTGGCGACGTCATCCAATTGGTCCCGCTCGTAGTCGTTCGTAGCGCCAGAAACTGAGCGTGTCTGTTCTAGAGCCGCCTCGGCGTGGGCCACCAGGTCGGCGTCATTCGTGACCAGCTTGATGCGGTAGAACGCCTGCCACGCGTTCGTGCGCAGGCGGTGACCCTCCTGGTACGCCAAGCGAGTGGCCTCCCCGTCAGGATCCCGTTGCTTGCTGAAGTAGCGCTCAGCCTGCCCCCACCGGAAGTCCTCCACGGCAGAGGCAAACGCGGTGTACGCGGCGATCCGCTCATCGCGCAGCCTCTGCTGCTTGGCTGCGAGCCGCTGAAAGGGGTAGGTGACTACGGCGCCCAGCAACGTGCCAGCCACTGCCACAACACTGGTCCATATCGGCTCCATGGTCACAGAGGAGCACAGGCGCACCCCAGTATCCGAGACCTCGCCCCGTTCTTCATCGAACGTCCCCATGCGGACGGGCTGTGATCGATGACGAAGTGCGGCCCCTTGTCGCAACTGGCGGCTCGCAGGGCACCGAGAGCAAGCGAGAGCAGTTGCTGTCCAGCAACGAAGTACAGCAACTCCATAAACCGACCGAGACCACCAGCCGCTCTGAGGGACCCAACGGCGGCCTCTATGACCTCCGATGGCCGACCTTTCTAGTGCTACGGATCAGAAGGCCGCCGTGCCCGTTCCGTACCCGAGAGGGCGGTAACCCACGGTCAACGGCGGATGCTGAGACGTGCTCATTGGTACGCCCCGATTGTCATTGACGCTGGTCAGAGCACGATCCGGGCCGCTGGGCCCGGTGATTCCCAAGCTCAGCGTCCCGAATGAGCGTGTCCTTCAGTCGAGCCACACGAGCATTGCATCATCCGCCACAGCGGCAGCCTCGAAGAACTGCGTCAGGCCGTCGTACCAGTGACGCCCCCAACTAAGCGCTCCGGGCTCATCCCATCCGAGGGGATACGCCCCGGCCAAGGGATACACATCAGCCTTGGTCAGGTCGGCCGGAGTGACGCTGTTAACGAGCTGGTCATACGTGGTGGCCCGCAGCGCCCGCGCTGCAAGACGGACCCGCGCCGAGGGCAGGTACCTCGGCGGCCCGTAACCCCAGTCCTCATCCTCGGCAAACGGCTCCTCACCATGGATGACGTCCACCGGGAAGTCGGCACGCGTCAAGAGGAAGCCCAGCATGTCCCAGGTCTTGGACGTGCTGAAATGGCGCGCCTCGGTCGGCGCAGGTTCCGACTCCTCCTCGGCGTCCTGAACCTTTTCGGCGAAATCCAGCGCCCAGTCAGGGTCCTGAATTGCCCGGTCGAGCTCAGCAGCCGTAACGCGCAGGTACTCACCGATCATGATCATGGCCAGAGACTAAACGAGGCCTCTGACAGCGGTAGGCGGGCAGACCGTCTCAGTTTCCGTCTCATTCAGCCCCGTTCAGCAACGTTCATCTCAGCCGCCGTTCCGGTTCCAACCTGGTCGCGAGCCACCCACGAACCCAGGTGAACGCTTCTGCACACACCCCATGGCCCCACCAGCACAGTTGGAAAGCGTGTTGTCTCGGCGTCGCTCGAATCCTGACCCGCTGGAGGCGCTTGTGTTCAGATCTTGACGCGCACCTGTTCCAGAGCCCACGGCAGTCGTTCGGCCAGTACAGCCCACTCAAGGACCGCCCCCGTCGAAGCGACCACACGCACGATGGCCGACTGGGGACTCACTGACCAGACTTCCTTGCCGGTGGGCCGCCTTGGGTACGTCGCGTCGAGTTCTGTGATCCGGACGACAACCCCGCCCATAGTGATAAGCCCAGGTGACAGCTGCGCGGTGCTGTGCATCCAACGGCTTGACGCCCGGTAGTGGGTGCCGGACAGGACGCGGAGGCCGCATTCGACTTTTCCGTCCTTGGCCAGCCGCTCGCCTCGCCTCTTGATGACGCGGTCTCCGGCCAGACCTCCTAGCAGCCCACCGAGTAGATCTCCCAACAGGCTCAGCATCGCTCCCCCTTCCAGGCGGTTGTATCGGGAGCATGAGCTGTACGCAAGATCGGGGCGGTCCCGGTGATCATCCGGAAGAAGTGGGACTGTGCGGTACAGCAGCGAAGTACCGCAACCACAGCAACCGTCCTCGGCGATAGACACCCGCCCACGGCTGCTACACAGCCGGTATGACCGCTACTGGCCGATCTGGCTATAGCTACGGATCAGAAGGTCTCTGTGCCCGTTCCGTGCCCGATGGGGCGGTAAACCACGGTCAACGGCGGTTGCTGGGCCGAGCTCAACGGTTCGCCCCGGGTGCCGTTGACGCTGGTCAGAGCACGATCCGGGCTTCAAGGCCCGATGATTCCCAAGCTCAGGTGAGATCTGCTGCGGTGCCGGCCTGGCGGATCGACGGCCCAAGAACCTTATCGACCTCCGTTGATACGGCGTCGAGGAGTGCCTCACCGAACAGGCAGAGGGACTCTTCCCAAGGGTGTCCAAAGCTGCCCGTGCTGAAGTCTTCCGAAAGGTAGATGAAATAGTCCCCGTCGGGATACGGGCTGAGCGGCCAAGCCGGTTGCCCAGGGCCGCCGACCTCCCGCGGGGTAAAGCGGTACGAGGTGTGCTGCCAGTCGAGCGCGAGCAGTGTGCCCTGCGGGCCAACGCACGAGGCCAGCCCCCGCTGGACCACCTCGACCAGTCGGTCCAGGCGCTCGTAGTCAGGTTCGTCGGGGAGCGTCGCCAGGCTCCAGGTGATCGATGCCGCGGGCTCTTTGATGGCTGGCCATTCGAGTGAACTCATACTCGGCTGGAAGCTGAACTCCTGGTAGAAGCGGTCCCAGATGTGTCGGTACTCAGCTTCTGGCAGCGCGGCCACGGGTTCATCCATCACCGATCGATCCTAGCGACTTGCCTGTGAGGGGACGGCTGCTGGATCGGTCACGAGAGGGCGGGCAAGAATCCTAATGCGGGTGTCACCCTGCAAGTTGAGCGCCGTGGCGGGGCCGTCCCTGGGCCGTGGAAGGTGGACCAGAGCTGACCAACGTTGACAACCAGTGACGGTATCAACGCTGGTCAGCGGGCTGTTCCGTTTGGAGACCCAGCTCAGCCGGACGGCCGCTCAGTAGACCGATATGTGCACGTGGTCGAAGTGGTTCTGCGTGATGGAACCGCGGTCCTCCATCAACTTCCACCCCTGTTGCGGGAGTCGGCTGGACCAGATGTGCTGCTCGTAGATGACGTACCATATGCCGTATTCGTCCGCGTGCTCCCGCACCCAGGCCACGATGGCCTCGCCCAGGGCGTCGGACTTGCCGGTGGCCTTCTTGCCGGCGGGCATGAGCATGAAGTCGCAGGCGCGGCCCAGGGGGTGTTCGCCGCCGCCGGCGATGCCGCCTTCCTCGCGGTAGCAGCCGGGGGCGCCCTCGAGGCCGCGGGGGCCGAACTCCTTGACGACGGCCTCGCGGACGGCCTCCATGCGGGCGGTGATGTGCCGCGGCCCGCGGGGTTGCTCCTTCGGCCAGTTGGCCGCGCGGACCTGTGCGGAGAGTGTGGGCCACGCCACGGCGGCCAGTACGAGGCCGCCGATCAGCAGCAGCCCGAATATGGTGCGCCGCCGGCCGCGGCGCGCGGTGTCCCGCCCCCTGGTGGTGTTCATCGCAAGCCAGAACGCGCGACCGTGGCCGGAAGTGCCCGGTTGAACGCGGTGCGACGGTGACGCGAATAACGCCCCGCCCGGGGTCGTCCCCGGGCACGCGAGCGTACGCTCCTGCGTTGGACGCGGCAGACACGGACCAGCCCAGGAGGCACAGCACCGATGGCCACAGGCATGACGACGGACGAAGAGCGCGGCGAGCGGATCCTCGAGGTCTTCGGCACCGCGTTCGGGGAGCTGCTGGCCGCCGATCCGGCCGCGTTCCGGGTCAAGTTCCGCAAGATGGCGGCGTCGGCGTTCGCCTTCTACCGGGGCACCGCGTGCCTCTACTACGCGGACCTGGCCGACATCAAGGACGGCAGCCCGTTCCTGGACGAGCGCACGTCCCGGGTGTGGATCCACGGCGACCTGCACGCCGAGAACTTCGGCACCTACCTGGACGCCAACGGCCGCCTGATCTTCAACGTGAACGACTTCGACGAGGCCTACGTCGGCCCCTTCACCTGGGACCTGCAGCGCTTCGCCGCCTCCATAGCGCTGATCGGCTACAGCAAGGCCCTGGCCGACGACGTGATCTCCGGCCTGGTGCGCAGCTACGCCACCGCCTACCGCGAGCGCGTGCGCGCCCTCGCCCAGGGCGAGGCCGTCCCCGCGCTGACGCTGGACTCGGCGCAGGGCCCGCTGCTGGAGGCGCTGCGCCACGCCCGCTCGCAGACCCGGTTCGGGCTGCTGGACTCGATGACCGAGATCCGCGCCTGGGACCGCCGCTTCGGCTCGGGGGGCGGCGCGGTGGAACTGGACGGCGGCACCCGCGAGAAGGTGCTGCGGGCGTTCGAGGCGTACCTGGACACGCTGCCGGAGACCAGCCGGATCAACCCGGAGAGCCACCGCGTCAAGGACGTCGTGGGCCGCCGCGGCGTGGGCATCGGCAGTGCGGGCCTGCCCTCGTACAACATCCTCCTCGAGGGCCACACCGACGCCCTGGAGAACGACGTCGTGATCTACATGAAGCAGGGGCAGACCCCGGCGGTCTCCCGGCACATCACCGACCCGGCGGTGCGTGACTACTTCCGCCACGAGGGTCACCGCACCGTGATCTCGCAGCGCGCGCTGCAGGCGCACGCCGACCCGTACCTGGGCTGGACCGAGCTGGACGGCGTCGGCCAGCTGGTCGCCGAGGTGTCGCCGTACGCGGTGGACCTGGACTGGTCGGACATCGACGACCCGGAGCAGATCGAGGCCGTCGTCGCGGACCTCGGCCGGGCCACCGCCGGCATGCACGCGGCCGCCGACGACGAGAGCGGGCACTCGCTGGTGCCGTTCTCCACGGAGGACGCGATCGACGCGGCCATCGCCCGGGACGAGGAGGGCTTCACGGAGTCCCTGGTGGAGTTCGCCCACTCCTACGGCGCCCGGGCCCGCGCCGACCACCAGATCTTCGTGGACCTGTTCCGCAACGGGCGCATCCCGGGGCTCTGATCCCGGGCGCCTTGTTCGGGGGTTTAGGCATTGCTTACACACCGGCATGGCACACTCTGCGCCATGGAAGGGACCGGACCCCGGCTGAGGGCACTGCGCGCGGGATGCTTCGCCGCGCTGTGCGTGACGCTGTCCGCGACCGCCCACATCATGCTCTCGCGGGAGCCCCTGCCGATGACGACCACGGCGGGGGCCTTCGCGGGCGTCTTCGCGGTCGCGTACGCGCTCGGCCGCCGGGAGCGCGGCTACTGGCCGATCGCCGGGCTGCTCGTCCCGCTGGAACTGGCCCTCGACACGTTGTTCACCGCGGGCCAGCACACCTGTTACGGCCCCGGGGGCGGTCCCGTCACCGGCTCGTGGCGCTCGATCAACGAGGCGCTGGCCTGCCACGGCGGCGACGTCGGCGGCTCGCTCGCGACGGGGCAGGGGATGTCCGGCGCCGGCACCTCGCCGTGGCTGCTGCTCCTGGCGCACGTCTGCGTGGGCCTGGTCGCCGCCGGGTGGCTGCGGTGCGGTGAGGACGCCCTGCACCGTTTGCTGCGTGCCGCCTTCCGGCCGCTGCTCGTCGCGGTGGCCGTCTTCCGGACGGCCGGACCGCGCGGCACCGCCCGCCCCGGTGCGGCCGGGCCCGTGGCCGCCGCCCCGGCCTTGCCCCTGCTCCTGCACTCCGTCGTACGGCGAGGGCCGCCCGCCCGCCTCGGCTTCCGCTGAGCACGGCGCCCCACCCCTCACCCACGTACGCACGAGTCGGAGATCACACCACCATGAGCAAGCGAAACAGCCAGGCCGCCAAGAACGCCGCCCGTGAGCGGCTGCGCGTCGAGCGCGAGCGGCAGGCGAAGCGGGACAAGCTGCGGCGGCAGCTCGTCGTCGGCGGCAGCGTCCTGGGCGTGCTGGCGCTCGGCGCCGGCATAGCCGTGGCCGTCGTCAAGATGAACGCGCCCACCTACTGGGAGAAGGCCGCGGACAAGCCGCTGGTGAAGCCGGCCAACTCCTCGGGCAAGAACGGCACGTCGATCGTCATCGGCGACGAGAACGCCAAGCACACGCTGAAGGTGTACGAGGACCTGCGCTGCCCGGTGTGCGCGCAGTTCGAGCAGACCTCGGGCGAGACCGTCCAGAAGGACGCCAAGGACGGCAAGTACAAGATCTCTTACACCATGGGTGCCTTCCTCGACGACCGCCTCGCCCAGGGCCAGGGTTCGAAGAACGCGCTGAGCGCGCTGGGCGCCGCCCTGAACGTCAGCAAGGACGCGTTCGTCCAGTACCACACGCTGCTGTACTCCAAGGACGTCCACCCCGAGGAGACCAAGGACGACTTCGGCAGCGACGACAAGCTGATCGAACTGGCGCAGAAGGTCGACGCGCTCAAGGGCAACAAGACCTTCGAGAACGCGGTCCGCAACGGCACCTACGACAAGTGGGCGCTGACCATGGACCAGCAGTTCACCGACGACGGCATCACGGGCACGCCGACCGTGAAGCTCGACGACAAGACCATCGACAGCGTGCAGGCGATGACCGCCGACCAGTACACGGCCGCGGTCGACCAGATCATTGGCAAGGGGTAGAACCGGCCCGTGGCCGGTTCCGCCCTCCGGTCCCCGGCGTCACGCCGGGGACCGGAGGGCGAAGTCCTCCCGAACTCTTGTGCATTCGGTCCCGGAAAGGGGTTACCGGCGCGTAATCTGACGCCCCGTGACCGATACCTCTGCACCCTCACAGACCTCATCGAGAACACCGAGCCGCCGTTCGGTCGTCAAGGCCGGCGCCGTCGTGACCGGCGCCGCACTGATACCGCTGGCGGCCTCCACCGCTCCCGCCTCCGCCGCCCCGGCCCCCGCCTTCCTGCACGGCGTGGCCTCCGGTGACCCGCTGCCCGACGGCGTGCTGCTGTGGACGCGCGTGACTCCCCTGCCCGAGGCCGTCCCCGGCTCCGGGCTCGGCCCCGCGACCGAGGTGAGCTGGACCGTCGCCACGGACAAGGCGTTCACCTCCGTCGTGGCGACCGGCACGGCGACCATCACCGCCGCCTCCGACCACACCGTCAAGGCCGACGTGCGCGGGCTGCAGCCCGCCACGGACTACTGGTACCGCTTCACGGCCGGCGGTGTGACCTCGCCGGCCGGCCGCACCCGTACCGCGCCCGCCGAGAACGCCGCCGCCGACCGGCTGCGCTTCGGGGTGGTCTCCTGTGCCAACTGGGAGGCCGGGTACTTCTCCTCGTACCGGCACCTGGCCGCCCGCGGGGACCTGGACGCCTGGCTGCACCTGGGCGACTACATCTACGAGTACGGCACCGGGGGCTACGCCGCCCGCGGCACCGTCGTCCGCCCGCACGCGCCCGCCCACGAGATCGTCACGCTGGCCGACTACCGCACCCGGCACGGGCGCTACAAGACCGACACCGACCTGCAGGCGCTGCACGCCGTGGCCCCGGTCGTGGCGATCTGGGACGACCACGAGTTCGCCAACGACGCCTGGTCCGGCGGCGCCGAGAACCACACCGAGGGCGCGGAGGGTGCCTGGACGGCCCGGGTGGCCGCCGCCAAGCAGGCCTACTTCGAGTGGATGCCGGTGCGTCCCTCGGTGGCCGGCACCAGCTACCGGCGGCTGCGCTTCGGCAAGCTCGCCGACCTGTCCCTGCTCGACCTGCGCTCCTTCCGCTCCCAGCAGGCCTCGATCGGCAGCGGCTCGGTGGACGACCCGGACCGGACGATCACCGGCCGGGCCCAGCTGGACTGGCTGAAGGCCGGTCTGAAGGCCTCGGACACCACCTGGCGGCTGATCGGCAACTCGGTGATGATCTCGCCGGTCGCCTTCGGCGCGCTGCCGGACTACCTGCTGGCGCCGCTGGCGAAGCTGCTCGGCCTGCCCGCCGAGGGCCTGGCGGTCAACGTCGACCAGTGGGACGGCTACACCGACGACCGCCGCGAGATCCTGGCCCACCTGCGGGACAACGGCATCCGCAACACGGTGTTCCTGACCGGCGACATCCACATGGCGTGGGCGAACGACGTCCCGGTGAAGGCGGCGACCTACCCGCTGTCGGCCTCGGCCGCGACCGAGTTCGTGGTCACCTCGGTCACCTCCGACAACCTGGACGACATCCTCAAGGTCGCCCCGGACACCGTCTCCACGGTCGCCGAGGCCGCCGTGAAGGCCGCCAACCGCCATGTGAAATGGCTGGACATGGACTCCCACGGCTACGGCGTGCTGGACATCACCGGCGAGCGGGCGCAGATGGACTACTACGCGCTCTCCGACCGCACCGACCCGAACGCCTCGTCGACCTGGGAGCGTTCGTACCGCACCCTGTCGGGCACGCAGAAGGTCGAGCGGGTCTACTCGCCGGTACGCTGAGCCTCCCGAACGTCGATTTCCGGCCAACCCCCCGCGCCGTGCGGGGACCGGCCGGCGCGGGGCGGGCGGTGGGGAGCCCCCGGGTCCGAATCCGGACACACCGCCCGCCCCGTGTCCCGGGGGTGTTACGCCGGCCGGCGCGGACCCTCAAAGGTCCTTCGTTGTCTAGGGATTACCCTCTGTCCGCCAATGGGCCGGAAGGGGGCTGCACCGGTTCTGGCATGGACACATAACCTCCGGGCGGCGAGGAGGAAATTCCTCCCGTACGTCCCACGAGGAGTGCCCCCACATGTCACGCACCCCCCGTTCCCGCCGTCTCGTCGGTCTCGCCGCCGTGGCCGGAACCCTGGCCCTGCTCCCCCTCACCGGCGCGACGGCCACCGTGAGCAGCG
The DNA here is from genome assembly GCF_033792765.1 of Streptomyces sp. PA03-6a. NCBI lineage: Bacteria > Bacillati > Actinomycetota > Actinomycetes > Kitasatosporales > Streptomycetaceae > Streptomyces > Streptomyces sp. PA03-6a. Next base: position 25,089 of record NZ_JARAVK010000019.1, read on the forward strand.
CCTCCGCGCACGCGAGGACCCCCGCGGAGCAGTGCGCGGACAGCGGCGACGCCGCGGCCCGCAAGATGAAGGGCTCCACGGCCCACGAGCCCAACGCCATCAGCGACGCCACCGCCAAGGCGATGGACGCGGACCTGAGGAAGCGCGTCGCGAAGATCAAGGCCGAGGGCAAGGGCTCCCGGGTCGCCGCCGCCGCGACGACGACCATCCCGGTCTACTGGCACGTCATCCACAGCGGCAGCACCGGCAAGCTCAGCGCCGCCGCCGTCGCCGGCCAGATAGCGGTGCTCAACGCGGCCTACGCCGGCCAGGGCACCGGCAACGTCGACTCCGGCTACCGGTTCTCGCTGGTCGCGACGGACTACACCGACAAGGCCACCTGGTACAACCTGACCGAGGGTTCCTCGGCCGAGACCTCGATGAAGACCAGCCTCCGCAAGGGCGGCGCGAGCACGCTCAACATCTACTCGGCCAACCTCCAGGACGACCTGCTCGGCTGGGCCACCTTCCCGAGCTGGTACGCCGGCGACCCCAAGGACGACGGCGTGGTCATCCTCGACGCGTCCGTCCCCGGCGGCTCCGCCACCAACTACAACCAGGGCGACACCGCCACCCACGAGGTCGGCCACTGGATGGGCCTCTACCACACCTTCCAGGGCGGCTGCGGCGCCAACGGCGACTACGTCTCCGACACGCCCGCCGAGAAGACCGCCGCCAGCGCCTGCCCGACCGGCCGTGACACCTGCACGGCCAGTGGGGCGGACCCCGTCCACAACTTCATGGACTACACCTACGACTCCTGCATGTACCAGTTCACCGCAGGCCAGGTGAGCCGCATGACGAGCTCGTGGGCCGCCTACCGGGCGGGCTGACGCCACCGTCTGCGACCGGCCGGACACGGGGCCGGCCGGCCGCGGCGGGGAGGGCGGGGAGGGCGGGAATGGCATCGGCTGTCGGACCCCCGGCGTAGGATTCCAACGCCGCCAGATGACGACCGATGCCGGAGGTGTCGCTTCCCGTGACCACGCCGTTCACCCACCTTCACGTCCACACCCAGTACTCCCTGCTGGACGGAGCGGCGCGGCTCAAGGACATGTTCAAGGCCTGCGGTGAGATGGGCATGACGCACATCGCCATGACCGACCACGGCAACCTGCACGGGGCGTACGACTTCTTCCACCAGGCCAAGGGCGCCGGGATCACGCCGATCATCGGGATCGAGGCGTACGTCGCCCCCGAGTCGCGGCGCAACAAGCGCAAGGTCACCTGGGGCCAGCCGCACCAGAAGCGGGACGACGTCTCGGCCTCCGGTTCGTACCTGCACAAGACGATCTGGGCGGCGAACGCGACGGGTCTGCACAACCTCTTCCGGCTCTCCTCCGACGCCTACGCCGAGGGCTGGCTCACCAAGTACCCGCGCATGGACAAGGAGACCATCGCCCAGTGGTCGCAGGGCCTGATGGCCTCCACCGGCTGCCCCTCGGGCGAGGTGCAGACCAGGCTCCGCCTCGGTCAGTTCGACGAGGCGGTGAAGGCCGCCGCCGAGTACCAGGACATCTTCGGCAAGGAGCGGTACTTCCTGGAGCTGATGGACCACGGCATCGAGATCGAGCGCCGGGTCCGCGACGGGCTGCTGGAGATCGGCAAGAAGCTCGGCATCCCGCCGGTCGTCACCAACGACTCGCACTACACGTACGCGAGCGAGGCCGACGCCCACGACGCGCTGCTGTGCATCCAGACCGGAAAGAACGTCTCCGACCCGGACCGCTTCCGCTTCGACGGCACGGGCTACTACCTGAAGACGACGGACGAGATGTTCGCCATCGACTCCTCCGACGCCTGGCAGGAGGGCTGCCGCAACACCACGCTGCTGGTCGCGCAGCAGGTCGAGACCGAGGGCATGTTCGAGGCGCGGAACCTGATGCCCCGCTTCGACGTCCCCGAGGGGTACACCGAGATCACCTGGTTCCGCGAGGAGACCATGCGCGGCATGCAGCGCCGCTACCCCGGAGGCATCCCGGACGACCGGATCAAGCAGGTCGAGTACGAGATGGACACCATCATCCAGATGGGGTTCCCCGGCTACTTCCTCGTCGTCGCCGACTTCATCATGTGGGCCAAGAACAACGGCATCGCGGTGGGCCCCGGCCGCGGTTCCGCGGCCGGCTCGATCGTCGCGTACGCGATGGGCATCACCGACCTCGACCCGATCGACCACGGCCTGATCTTCGAGCGCTTCCTCAACCCCGAGCGCGTCTCCATGCCCGATGTCGACATCGACTTCGACGAGCGCCGGCGCGCCGAGGTGATCCGGTACGTCACCGAGAAGTACGGCGCCGACAAGGTCGCCATGATCGGCACCTACGGCACGATCAAGGCCAAGAACGCGATCAAGGACTCGGCCCGCGTCCTGGGCTACCCGTACGCGGTCGGCGACCGCCTCACCAAGGCGATGCCCGCCGACGTCCTCGGCAAGGGCATCCCGCTCTCCGGCATCACCGACTCCGCGCACCCGCGCTACAGCGAGGCCGGCGAGATCCGCTCGATGTACGAGAACGAGCCCGACGCCAAGAAGGTCATCGACCTCGCCCGCGGCGTCGAGGGCCTCGTCCGGCAGATGGGCGTGCACGCCGCCGGCGTGATCATGTCCAGCGAGCCGATCGTCGACCACGCCCCGGTCTGGGTGCGGCACTCCGACGGCGTCACGATCACGCAGTGGGACTACCCGAGCTGCGAATCGCTCGGCCTGCTGAAGATGGACTTCCTCGGCCTGCGCAACCTCACGATCATGGACGACGCCGTCAAGCTCGTGAAGGGCAACAAGGGCGTCGACATCGAGCTGCTGGCCCTGCCCTTCGACGACCCCAAGACCTTCGACCTGCTCGCCCGCGGCGACACCCTCGGCGTCTTCCAGTTCGACGGCGGCCCCATGCGCTCCCTGCTGCGCATGATGAAGCCCGACAACTTCGAGGACATCTCCGCCGTCTCGGCCCTCTACCGGCCGGGCCCGATGGGCATGAACTCGCACATCAACTACGCCCTGCGGAAGAACAAGCAGCAGGAGATCACCCCGATCCACCCGGAGCTCGAGGCCCCCCTCAAGGAGGTCCTCGACGTCACCTACGGCCTGATCGTGTACCAGGAGCAGGTGCAGAAGGCCGCCCAGATCATCGCCGGGTACTCGCTCGGCGAGGCCGACATCCTCCGTCGCGTCATGGGCAAGAAGAAGCCCGAGGAGCTGGCGAAGAACTTCACCATCTTCCAGGAGGGCGCCCGGAAGAACGGCTACAGCGACCAGTCGATCCAGGCGCTGTGGGACGTCCTGGTGCCGTTCGCCGGCTACGCCTTCAACAAGGCGCACTCCGCCGCCTACGGCCTGGTCTCGTACTGGACGGCCTACCTCAAGGCCAACTACCCGGCCGAGTACATGGCCGCGCTGCTCACCTCCGTGCGCGACGACAAGGACAAGTCGGCGGTCTACCTCAACGAGTGCCGCCGCATGGGCATCAAGGTGCTCCCGCCGAACGTGAACGAGTCGGACGCGAACTTCACCGCGCAGGGCGACGACGTGATCCTGTTCGGCCTCACCGCCGTCCGCAACGTCGGCCAGAACGTGGTGGACTCGATCATCCGCTGCCGCAAGTCCAAGGGGAAGTACACCTCCTTCCCCGACTTCCTCGACAAGGTCGAGGCCGTGGTCTGCAACAAGCGCACCGTCGAGTCCCTGATCAAGGCCGGCGCGTACGACGAGATGGGCCACACCCGCAAGGGCCTCACCGAGCACTACGAGCCGATGATCGACAACGTGGTCGCGGTCAAGCGCAAGGAGGCCGAGGGCCAGTTCGACCTCTTCGGCGGCATGGGCGACGACGCCGGGGGCGACGAACCGGGCTTCGGGCTCGACGTCACCTTCTCCGACGTGGAGTGGGACAAGACGTACCTCCTCGCGCAGGAGCGCGAGATGCTCGGCCTGTACGTCTCCGACCACCCGCTCTTCGGCATCGAGCACGTCCTCAACGACAAGGCGGACGCTTCCGTCTCGGCCCTGGCCGGCGACTACGCCGACGGCGCGATCGTCACCATCGGCGGCATCATCTCCGGTCTGCAGCGCAAGATGACCAAGCAGGGCAACGCCTGGGCCATCGCCACCGTCGAGGACCTCGGCGGCTCCATCGACTGCATGTTCTTCCCGGCCACCTACCAGTTGATCTCGACCCAGCTCGTCGAGGACGCCGTCGTCTTCGTCAAGGGCCGGCTCGACAAGCGCGAGGACGTGCCGCGCCTGGTCGCGATGGAACTGATGGTCCCCGACCTCACCGACGCCGGGACCAACGCGCCGGTGACGATCTCCATCCCGACGGTGAAGGTGACCCCGCCGCTGATCGCCCGCCTCGGCGAGGTGCTCGCCAGCCACAAGGGGAGCACCGAGGTCCGGGTGCGGCTGCAGGGCGCCCGCAAGACGACGGTGCTGCGCCTCGACCGCCACCGCGTCACTCCCGACCCGGCACTCTTCGGCGACCTCAAGGCCCTCCTGGGCCCCTCCTGTCTCGCCACCGCCCAGCAGCAGGCGGGCTGATCACCTCCCGCGCGAGCGGGCGGACGTGCCGAGGGTGGCACCCCTTCCGGACGGGGTGCCACCCTCGGTCGTGAGTGTCCGGCGCTCGCGCGCTAGTTGTGGCCGAACTTCTTCTGCCGCTTCTGCGACACGTGCGGTTCGGCGCCCGGGACCGTCATCGCCATCTGCTCGCGTCCGCCTGCGCTCTTCGCGTGCTCTTCGGTGGTCGCGGCGCTGCGGTCGTGGTGCTGGCCGGTACGTTCGCCCCGGTTCTTGTTCTTGCCCACGATTCCTCCTTGGGGGAAATCTCGGATGATGGGCCGCACTCAGGCTTGCACGGGAGTACGAAGGTCGCATTTCGGGCAGTTGCAGAGTGTGGCGCGCCGGTGATCGCGTAACCGGTCACAACGCCCCGGTGTTCGGGCAGACTCGGGGCAACAGTGTTACCGGGGGGACGGACGGCAGGACTTTCGGAGAAGAGGGTGAGACCGATGGACCGCTGCGTCGTCCTCGTGGATGCCGGCTACCTGCTCGGGGCTGCCGCGAGCCTCCTGGCCGGAGAGCCCTCCCGGTCCAGGATCACGGTCGACCACGCCGAGGTCGTCGCGGGCCTGCGGGAGCGCGCCGAGAAGGAGACGGGCCAGCCGCTGCTGCGGATCTACTGGTTCGACGGCGCCCCCGACCGCGTCCCCCAGCCGGAGCACCGGAGACTGCGTGTGATGCCCCGGGTGACGGTCCGCCTGGGCGCGCTGACCCGGACCGACGGCCGCTGGGCGCAGAAGGGCGTCGACGCGGCCATGCACGCCGAGCTGTCGGAGCTGGCCCGCAACCGTGCCTGCTCCGACGTCGTCCTGGTCACCGGCGACGGCGACCTCCTGCCCGGCATGATGTCGGCGAAGGAGCACGGCGTCGCCGTCCACCTGTGGGCCGTGCAGGCCGCGGACGGCGACTTCAACCAGTCCGAGGACCTGGTCGCCGAGGCGGACGAGCGGCGCGTCCTGGACCGGGAGTGGATCACCCGGGCCATCCACGTGCGCGAACCCGCCGGGGTCTGCGCGCCCCTCACCCCGCGGCCAGAGATCGCCGCGATCCTGTCCGCGCCGCTGCCCGAGACCACCCGCAGCGCCGAGCCGCAGCCCGCGGCGGACCAGCCCGCGGAGCCGGCCGCCGTCGCGCCCCGGGTCGTCACCGTCGAGCGCAACGGCACCCGCCCGAACCCCGAGGCGCCCGCCGCCGCGACCGGCAAGGGCATGGTGCCCACCCCCAAGGACGTCGCCGGCATCGTCCACCGCGGGCACTCCTCCCCGCACCCCGCCTCCCCGTCCGCCACCGGGGCCACCCTGCGCTGGTCCTCCGACCGCGGGCTGGTCGGCGGCGCCGAGGCCGCCGACGTGGGCCTGCCCACGCTGGCCCAGCTCACCAGCCCCGAACAGCGCTGGGCGGACCGCGAGGAGGACATCACCGCCGTCAGCGGCGACCCGTACGAGGTCGGCCAGGTCTTCGCCCGCCGCTGGATCGGCCGGCTCACCGACACGTCCCACCTCCAGGTGCTCTCCGCCGAGTACCCGCGCGTCCCGCACCGCATCGACGGCGAGCTGCTGCGCTACGCCGCCCGGTTCGGGCTGCTGGCCCACAAGGACGACCAGATCGACGAACACGACCGTTACGCCATCCGGGCGGGCTTCTGGCGCGAGATCGACGCCCGCGCGGTCGTCGCGAGGGCCTCTGCGGGGGAGTGAGCGCGCCCGGACCCGACCCTGCGGCACGTCCCGGCCGGGATGCAGCGTAGGCTCGATCCTCGTGAGTACGGGCACGGGACAGGGCGCCACCACGCGGACGGCGATGGTGGTGACCGTGCGCGGGCTGGTGAAGAGCTATCCGGCCGGGCGGGGGCGGCGCGGCGCCGTGAGCCCCCCGGTGCGCGCCAACGACGGCATCGACCTGGACATCCGGGGCGGTGAGATCTTCGGGCTGCTCGGCCCCAACGGTGCCGGGAAGACCACCCTGGTACGCCAGTTGACGGGGCTGCTGCGCCCCGACGCGGGCACCGTCCAGCTCCTCGGGCACGACCTCGTCCGGCACCCGGAGCGCGCGGCGCGGCTGGTCGGCTACCTCGGCCAGGAGTCGAGCGCGCTGGACGAGCTGACCGTCGCCCTGGCCGCCGAGACCACCGGACGGCTGCGCGGCCTGGACGCCAGGGCCGCGCGCGCCGAGCGGGACGCCGTCCTGGAGGAACTGGACCTGACGGCCCTGGCCGCACGGCCGGTGAAGAGGCTGTCGGGCGGGGAGCGGCGGCTCGCCTGCTTCGCCGCCGCCCTGGTGGGCGAGCGGCCGGTGCTCGTGCTGGACGAGCCGACCACCGCCATGGACCCGGTCGCCCGGCGCGCGGTGTGGGCGGCGGTCGACCGGCGGCGCGCCGAACGCGGCACCACCGTGCTGCTGGTCACCCACAACGTGATCGAGGCGGAGACCGTACTGGACCGGGTCGCGGTCATCGACGAGGGCCGGGTCATCGCCTGCGACACCCCGGCCGGGCTGAAGGCACTGGTCGCCGACGAGGTACGGCTGGACCTGGTGTGGCGGGACGCGCCCCCGCTGTCGGTGCCCGCCGTGGCGGCCCTGCGCGACGCCGCCCACGTCACCGGGCGCCGCTGGACGCTGCGGCTGCCGCAGCAGCGGGCCCGTTCCGTGGTCGCCGAGCTGACCGGCGGCCCGGCCTTCGGCGCGCTCGACGATTTCACCCTGACGGCGCCGAGCCTGGAGGATGTCTACCTGGCGCTCGGCGGCCGCCGGAAGGGACTGGTCAAGGCGTGAACGGCGGCAACGGCAAAGACGTGACCCTGGACGTGGACCGGAACGTGGACCTGGACGTGCGCGGCACCGCGCAGCGGGGCGGCGTGGAGTGACGATCATCTCCGCGGGAGCGGACACCCGGACGGCGGCACCGGCGGCGCCCGCCGCCCCCCTCGGCGAGGCGGCCGCGACGCTCGCCCCGCGCGCCCGGCTGCTGCCGGCGATGGCGGCGGTGTACCGGGCGCAGCTGTCCCGGGCGAAGGTCGCCCGGATCCCGCTGCTGTTCGTGGCGACCTTCCAGTCGGTCGGCATCATGATCATGATGCGTGGCGTGGTCGACGGCGGCCCGGCCGCGCGTGCGGTGGTCGCCGGGTCGAGCGTGCTGGTCGTCGCCTTCGTGGCGCTGAACCTGCTGGCCCAGTACTTCGGGCAGCTGCGCGCCTCCGGCGGGCTCGACCACTACGCCACCCTGCCGGTGCCACCGGCCGCCGTGGTGCTGGGCGTGGCGGGCGCGTACGCGTCCTTCACCGTGCCCGGGACGCTCGTGACGGCGGGCATCGGCTGTGCGCTGTTCCAGCTGCCGTTCGCCCACCTGTGGATCCTCGCCGCGGTCATCCCGCTGGCGGGGGCCGCGCTGTCCGGGCTGGGCGCGGCGCTGGGGCTGTTCGCGCCGCGCCAGGAACTGGCCACCCTCGCCGGTCAGCTCGGCATGTCCGCGGCGCTGCTGCTGGGAGTGCTGCCGGCCGGCAACCTCCCCCAGCCCATCGGCTACGTACGGGACCTGCTGCCCTCAACCTACGGCGTGGAGGCCTTCATCCGCAGCTTCGACGCCCACCCCGACTGGCTGGCGATCACCACCGACCTGTCGGTGTGCGCGGCCGTGGGCCTGGTGTCGCTGGCCGTGGCCACCTGGGCCTACCGCCGGGCGGCCTGCCGGTGACCCGTGGGTGTGGTGCCGGTGAGGTGCCGGTGCCGCGTGCCACGGACGGACCTGGCACGATGGCAGGGTGACCGCACCCCTGACCCCCCATGATCAATGGCCGCCCGCGCCGCTGCCGCCGTTCCCGCAGCAGGAGAGCCGCATGGATCCCGTCCGGGAGCTCAAGAGCGGCGCGCTGACCGCGGTGCTGGTGGCCGTGGCGGGCGTGGTCCTCGGCCTGCTGTGGCTGTGGCTCGCGCCACGGATCCCGCTGGTCTCCGACGGCAAGGCGGTCTACCTCAAGGACACCGAGGGGGAGCAGGCGATCGGCGCCGACGGCGTCTTCGTGCTGCTCGGGCTCGGCATCGGGGTGCTGACCGGGGTTGTCGTCTTCTGGCGCAACCGGCGCGGAGGCGTCGGCGTCGTCCTCGGCATGGCGGTGGGCGCGGTGCTGGGCTCCCTGCTGGCCTGGCGGCTGGGCACCTGGCTCGGCCCCACCAGCGACCTGATCGCGCACGCCAGGGCGGTCGGCGCGAAGAAGGTGTTCGACGGCCCCCTCGCACTGCAGGCCAAGGGCGCGCTCCTGGCCTGGCCCATAGGGGCCGTCCTCACCCATCTGCTGCTCACCACGGGTTTCGGGCCGCGCGACGAGCAGCCCCCCACCGTGCAGTGGACGCCGCCGCCCCCGGGCGCGTGACCCGGGGCCCGCAGGTCACGCCGGGCGCCTGCCGTGGTTGGCGTTGCGCTTCTTGATCCGCCACTTGCGCTTGCGGGTGCGCTTGGACATCGGGCCTCCTCCCCTGGACCGGGTGTGCTTCCCGGCAGAGTGCGCCCGTACGGCCCCGCCGTCCAGGGGTCAGGCGCGACCGATCGGCGCGACGACCGCATCCGTGAGCCGCACCAGGTCCTGCGGCGCCAGCTCGACCTCCAGGCCGCGCTTGCCGGCCGAGACGAAGACCGTGGGGTGCTCCAGCGCGGAGGCGTCAATGACGGTGCGCAGCCGCTTGCGCTGCCCCAGCGGGGAGATGCCGCCCCTGACGTATCCGGTGGTCCGCTCGGCGGCGGCCGGATCCGCCATCCCGGCGCGCTTCCCGCCGGCAGCGGAGGCCAGCGCCTTGAGGTCCAGTGAGCCCGCGACGGGGACGACGGCGACGGTCAGCGCCCCGTCCACGTCGGCGACGAGGGTCTTGAACACCCGGCCGGGGGAGGTGCCCAGCGCCTGCGCGGCCTCCTCCCCGTAGCCGAGCTCCGAGGCGGGGTCATGGGCGTACGCGTGCACGGTGAAGGCGGCACCCGCCTTCTCCAGGGCGACGGTGGCGGGCGTGCCGCCGGAGGATGACTGCTTCTTCTTGGCCATGGCGCTGTGAGGATACGTCAGTTCGGGCTCGGGACCTGCCGGGTCAGGTCCACGGCGGGCAGGGTGCCGAGCTTGTTGATGACGGCCGCCTCGCGGCGCAGCAGCCGCAGTTCCCGCTCCAGCCGGGACGCGGTGTCCGGGGCCTCCAGCAGGGCCTGCTTCTCCGGGGTCCCGGCGACGGTCGCGGCCGCCACCAGGTACGACAGCACGGCCGGGTCGTCCGGCAGCTCCTGGCTCCCCGCCAGGCTCCGCTCCCGCGCCCCGGCCAGCCGCTTCTGGTAGGTGCGGAAGGCCCGCGCCACGTCGGCCGCCAGCGCCCCCGACCCGGTGCCGGGCTCCTCCTGGACCTCCTCGACCTCTCCGACCAGGTACGGCCCGGAGGAGTCCACCGACAGCAGCCGGAAGCGCGTCGTGCCGGTCGCCACGACGTCGAAGCCGCCGTCCTCGCGCTCCCCGATCGTCGCCGCGTCCGCGGTGCAGCCCAGCGCGTACAGCGCCCCTGACAGGTCCGGCGCGTACCCGGCGGCGGCCTCCTCCGCGCCGGCGGGGGCGACCTCGTGGCCGTCCCGGATCGCCACGACGCCGAAGGTGCGCGGCGCGTCCTCCGGCAGGGCCAGCAGGTCGCGGAAGAGCGCGCGGTAGCGCTCCTCGAAGACGTTCAGCGGCAGCACGAGCCCCGGGAAGAGGACGGAGCCGAGCGGGAAGAGCGGAAGGCGAGCGGTCACGGTCAGCAATCCTAGGGCCTGCGGCGTTCACCCCCATCGTCGTCCTCGTCCCGCACCACCCGTTTTCGCCCCGTACGGCCTGTATGCGGCCATCGCCGCCCACCGGGCGCACCGGCTCACCGGGCCCGCCGGCCCGCGGCGGCGTCAGCCGCGGCGCAGCAGGCGGGAGGCGCCGGCGGCGACCGTGGTGGCGAGGATCCAGCCGAGCATGCTGAGGACCGCGGCGGCCCATTGGGCGTTGCCGGTCAGGCGCCAGGCGTTGTCCTGCCCGAGGTTGATGACCGGCAGGAGCAGGTCGAGGGCGAAGAGGGAGGGGTTCCAGTCGGGGAAGGCGCCGCCGTCGACGGGATCGGGCCGGCCGTGCGCGGTGAAGAAGACCGCGCCGAAGGCCCAGAGCAGCGCCATCCATATGGCGGCGCGGCCCGGGCGGTAGCCGTAGCCGACGGTCACGTCCTGCAGGTAGCCCCACAGCTTGCCCGCGAGGGGGAGGGTCTCGCGGCGCCGGCGTTGCTTGGCCAGCAGCACCTCGCGGGCGTCGGCGTCCTCGCCGCTCGCGCGCAGGGCGGCCGACAGGTGCTCGTACGGCTCGGGGCTGTACTCCGGGGTGGCCGCGGCCAGCCAGGCGATCCGGGCGCGCAGCGGGAAGGCGCCCTCGGGGCTGAGGGAGCCGTAGGCGAAGCCGGTCAGGTCGAGACCGCCGGCGTCGGGCCAGCAGGTACGGCTGTCCGTGAGGTTGCCCACTCGCGCGCCGGCCAGCGAGATCGTCCCGGTCGGCGGCTGGTCGAGGGTGAGCCGCAGCTCGGGCGTCTGGATCCGGCGCAGTGACAGCTGCTGGCCGCCGGTGAGCCGGAACCGCGCCTGGTGGATGATCACCGCGTTGCCGAACCGGCCGTCGTCCAGCCGCACCCCGCCGTCCGAGCTGAAGCGCCGGGTGCGCACGCCCAGCGGCGGGGTGCCACCGCCGGAGCCGCCGGTGCCGACGTAGCCCGCGCTCAGGTAGAGGGTGTGCTCGACGGTGACCCGGGCCGCGTTGAGCGCGTAGCGCCCGTACGGGTTGTGCAGCCGGCTGCCGCGCAGGCTGAGCCGGCCGCCGATGCGGGCGCTGCGCAGGCTGATCTCGCCGGTCGCCTCGATCAGCTCGGCTTCGACGTCCTGGGCGACGCTGAGCCCGTCGGCCGCCAGCGCCCGGCCGTGCCGGTCCTTGCGCAGGGTGATCTGGTTGAGCAGCAGGTCCGTGCCGATGTGGGCGTCGGTGAGCCGTATCCCGCCCTCGATCGTGCACTGCGGCAGGTGCAGGTCGCCCGAGGTGTGCAGCCGGGCCGCCTCCAGCCGCGGTATCGCGCAGCGCACCATGCGCAGGGTCGTGAAGCTGCACTCCGCGAGCAGCACCTGCTGCTCGAAGCGGCAGTCGTGCAGCTCCACGTACGGCACCACCGTGCCGCCCGAGAGGTTGAGCTGACCGCTGATCTGGGCCCCGGACAGCTTCACGCACGACACGCGCCCGGAGGCGGCCTGCGGCCCGTCGAGCAGCAGTTTGGCGATCACCTCGGCCCGCACCGTGCGGTCCGGTCCCCAGAAGCGGTCGGCGGCCGGGTCGTCCCGCTCCGGGATGCCGGTGCGCAGGTCGTACAGCTCCCCCCGGCGGAAGGCCTCCCACAGGCCCTGCTCCACAGCGCTCCAGTCGTGCGGCGGCGCGACGTCCGACGGCTCGGTCACCGGTCTCCCTCCCGTGGCTGGCGACGACGACGGAAACGCTAGCCGGGGAGATCATGGGACGGGGCCCGTACGCGTATCACGGACTGATACTCGACGAAGGCCGTGAGGGCGGTTCTCTACACTTGGGAGGGTGATCTCCCGAATCGATCTGCGCGGCGACGCCTTCCCGGCGGACGGCGTCGACCGCGACCTGCTGCCCCGTGCCGAGCTCGACGTCGAGGCCGCACTGGAGAAGGTGCGCCCGATCTGCGAGGACGTGAAGCATCGTGGCACCGCGGCACTGATCGACTACGCGGAGAAGTTCGACGGCGTCACCATCGACCGGGTGCGGGTTCCGGCCGAGGCGCTGACCCGGGCCCTGGCGGAGCTGGACCCGAAGGTGCGGGCCGCGCTGGAGGAGTCGGTCCGCCGCGCCCGGCTCGTGCACGGCGAGCAGCGCCGCACCGACCACACCACGCAGGTCGTGCCGGGCGGCACGGTCACCGAGCGCTGGGTGCCGGTGGAACGCGTGGGCCTGTACGTGCCCGGCGGCCGCTCGGTCTACCCGTCCTCCGTGGTGATGAACGTGGTGCCCGCGCAGGAGGCCGAGGTCGGCTCGATGGCCGTCGCCTCGCCCCCGCAGAAGGAGTTCGGCGGGCTCCCGCACCCGACGATCCTCGCCGCGTGCGCGCTGCTCGGCGTGGACGAGGTGTACGCCGCGGGCGGCGCCCAGGCCGTCGCGATGTTCGCCTACGGCACCGAGGAGTGCCGTCCGGTGAACATGGTCACCGGCCCCGGCAACATCTGGGTCGCCGCCGCCAAGCGCCTGCTCAAGGGCCGCATCGGCATCGACGCGGAGGCGGGCCCGACCGAGATCGCCATCCTCGCCGACGCCACCGCCGACCCGGTGCACGTCGCCGCCGACCTGATCAGCCAGGCCGAGCACGACCCGCTGGCCGCCGCCGTCCTGGTCACCGACTCCGTGGACCTCGCCGAGGCGGTGGAGAAGGAGCTGGAGACCCAGGTCGCGGCGACCAAGCACGTCGAGGACCGGATCGCCCCCGCGCTGTCCGGCCGCCAGTCCGGCATCGTCCTGGTCGACGGGATCGAGCAGGGCCTGCAGGTGGTGGACGCCTACGCGGCCGAGCACCTGGAGATCCAGACCGCGGACGCCGCCGTCGTCGCCGCCCGGGTGCGCAACGCGGGCGCGGTCTTCGTCGGCGCGTACGCGCCCGTCTCGCTCGGCGACTACGCGGCGGGCTCCAACCACGTCCTGCCCACCGGCGGCTGCGCCTGCCACTCCTCGGGCCTGTCCGTGCAGTCCTTCCTGCGCGGCATCCACGTCGTGGACTACACCCGCGAGGCGCTCGCCGAGATCGCCGCGCACGTGGTGACCCTGGCCGACGCCGAGGACCTGCCCGCGCACGGCGCCGCGGTCCGCGCCCGATTCGATTGGACGGTACCGGGTCCGTGACCGGCATCGACGACCTGCCCATCCGGGACGAACTGCGCGGCAAGTCCCCCTACGGCGCCCCGCAACTCGACGTCCCCGTACGCCTGAACACCAACGAGAACCCGTACCCGCTGCCCGAGGCGCTGGTCGAGCGGATCGCCGAGCGGGTCCGCGAGGCCGCCCGCGACCTCAACCGCTACCCCGACCGGGACGCGGTGGAGCTCCGCACCCAACTGGCCGGGTACCTGACCCGCACCGCGGGCCACGCGGTGGGACTCGCCAACGTGTGGGCCGCCAACGGCTCCAACGAGGTCATCCAGCAACTGCTGCAGACCTTCGGCGGCCCCGGGCGCACCGCGATCGGCTTCGAGCCCTCGTACTCCATGCACGGGCTGATCTCCCGCGGCACCGGCACCGGCTGGATCTCCGGCCCGCGCCGCGAGGACTTCACCATCGACGTGACCGCCGCCGCGCGGGTCATCGCCGAGCAGCGGCCGAACGTGGTCTTCATCACCTCGCCCAACAACCCCACCGGCACCGCCGTCGCCGCCGACACCGTCGTGGCGCTGTACGAGGCCGCCCAGGCCGCCCGGCCCGCCCTGGTGGTGGTCGACGAGGCGTACGGCGAGTTCAGCCACGGCCCGTCCCTGCTGCCGCTGATCGAGGGCCGCCCCAACATGGTGGTCAGCCGCACCATGTCGAAGGCCTTCGGCGCGGCCGGCCTGCGGCTGGGCTACCTCGCCGCCGACCCGGCGGTGGTGGACGCCGTCCAGCTGGTGCGGCTGCCGTACCACCTGTCGGCCGTCACCCAGGCCACCGCGCTGGCCGCCCTGGAGCACACCGATACGCTGCTGGGGTACGTCGAGCAGCTGAAGGCCGAGCGGGACCGCCTGGTCGGGGAGCTGCGGGCGATCGGCTGCGAGGTCACCGACTCCGACGCCAACTTCGTCCAGTTCGGCCGCTTCGAGGACAGCCACCGCGCCTGGCAGGCGATCCTCGACCGCGGCGTGCTCGTCCGCGACAACGGCGTACCGGGCTGGCTGCGGGTCACCGCGGGCACCCCGGCCGAGAACGACGCGTTCCTCGAAGCGGTACGCGAGCTGAAGAAGGAGCAGTAACCACATGACCCGCGTCGGCCGCGTGGAGCGCACGACCAAGGAGACGTCCGTCGTCGTCGAGCTCGACCTCGACGGCACCGGCAGGACCGAGATCTCCACCGGAGTCGGCTTCTACGACCACATGCTCGACCAGCTCGGCCGCCACGGCCTCTTCGACCTCACGGTCAAGACCGAGGGCGACCTGCACATCGACACCCACCACACCATCGAGGACACCGCCCTCGCGCTGGGCGCCGCCTTCAAGCAGGCGCTCGGCGACAAGGTGGGCATCTACCGCTTCGGCAACTGCACCGTGCCGCTGGACGAGTCCCTCGCCCAGGTCACCGTCGACCTGTCGGGCCGCCCGTACCTGGTGCACACCGAACCCGAGAACATGGCGCCGATGATCGGCTCCTACGACACGACGATGACCCGGCACATCCTGGAGTCCTTCGTCGCCCAGGCGCAGATCGCGCTGCACGTCCACGTCCCGTACGGGCGCAACGCCCACCACATCGTGGAGTGCCAGTTCAAGGCGCTGGCCCGGGCCCTGCGCTACGCCTCCGAGCGCGACCCGCGCGCCGCGGGCATCCTCCCGTCGACGAAGGGCGCCCTCTGATGAGCAAGCCGGCCGTTCTCTTCATCCTGCTCGGCCTCTTCCTGGCCGGCGGGGTGTACTCCT
Source organism: Streptomyces sp. PA03-6a (assembly GCF_033792765.1). NCBI lineage: Bacteria > Bacillati > Actinomycetota > Actinomycetes > Kitasatosporales > Streptomycetaceae > Streptomyces > Streptomyces sp. PA03-6a. The sequence continues at coordinate 40,365 of NZ_JARAVK010000019.1, forward strand.
TCTGGAAGCAGAAGATGCCCAAGAGCATCGTCGTGCTGCTCGGTGTCGGCTCGGCCATGTCGCTGGCGGCCGGCCTGCTGCGGCTGTAGGGGGTTCCGGCAGATGAGCAAGGCCGCCAAGAAGGTCGTGGTCCTCGACTACGGCTTCGGCAACGTCCGTTCCGCCGAGCGCGCGCTCGCCCGGGTGGGCGCGGACGTGGAGATCACCGCCGACTTCGACAGGGCCATGAACGCCGACGGGCTGCTCGTCCCCGGCGTCGGCGCCTTCGCCGCCTGCATGGCCGGGCTGAAGGCGGTGCGCGGTGAGTGGATCATCGGCCGCCGGCTGTCGGGCGGCAGGCCCGTGATGGGCATCTGCGTCGGCATGCAGATCCTCTTCGAGAGGGGCGTCGAGCACGGCGTCACCACGGAGGGCTGCGAGGAGTGGCCCGGCACCGTGGAGCCGCTGCGCGCACCGGTCGTGCCGCACATGGGCTGGAACACCGTCAAGGCGCCCGAGGACTCCCGGCTGTTCGCCGGCCTGGACGCCGACGCCCGCTTCTACTTCGTGCACTCCTACGCGGTGCGCAGCTGGGAGCTGGAGACCGCCAACCCCGGCATCCGGGTCCCCAAGGTCACCTGGGCCACGCACGGCGAGCCCTTCGTCGCGGCGGTGGAGAACGGTCCGCTGTGGGCCACCCAGTTCCATCCGGAGAAGTCCGGCGACGCCGGCGCCCAGCTGCTGACCAACTGGCTCGACACCTTCAAGGACTAGGACGTACGCCGCCATGAGCACGACGCACCGCCTCGAACTCCTTCCCGCCGTCGACGTCCGCGACGGCCAGGCCGTCCGCCTCGTCCACGGAGAGTCCGGCTCCGAGACGTCCTACGGGGACCCGATGGCCGCCGCCCTGGCCTGGCAGCAGGCCGGTGCCGAATGGCTGCACCTGGTCGACCTGGACGCCGCCTTCGGCACCGGGGACAACCGGGAGCAGATCGCCGAGGTGGCCCGCTCCATGGACATCAAGGTCGAGCTGTCCGGCGGCATCCGTGACGACGGGACGCTGACCGCGGCGCTCGCCACCGGCTGCACCCGGGTCAACCTCGGCACCGCTGCCCTGGAGACCCCGGAGTGGGTCGCCAAGGTCATCGCCGAGCACGGCGACCGGATCGCGGTCGGCCTGGACGTCCGCGGCACCACCCTGCGCGGCCGCGGCTGGACCCGCGACGGCGGCGACCTCTACGAGACGCTGGCGCGCCTGGACTCCGAGGGCTGCGCCCGCTACGTCGTCACCGACATCAACAAGGACGGTACCCTCCAGGGCCCCAACGTCGAGCTGCTCAGGAACGTGTGCGCCGCGACCGACCGGCCGGTGGTCGCCTCCGGCGGTGTCTCCTCCCTCGACGACCTGCGGGTCCTGGCGACTCTGGTCCCGGAGGGCGTCGAAGGCGCCATCGTGGGTAAGGCCCTGTACGCCAAGGCGTTCACCTTGGAAGAGGCTCTGGAGGCTGTGTCGCGATGACCCAAACCCCTGCCGTACGGCGTGTGCAGAGCGACAGCCCCTGGGAGGAGCAGTTCGGTTTCGCACGTGGCGTCGCGGCGGGGGACCGGGTCCTCGTCGGCGGCACGATGCCGTTCGTCGGCACCATGCTGTACGGCGAGGGCGACCCGTACGAGCAGGCCAAGACGGCGTTCACCAACGCGCTCGGCGTGCTGGAGGAGTTCGGCCTCGGCGCCGAATCGGTCGTCCGCACCCGCATGTACCTCACCCACACCCGCGACGTGGACGCGGTGGGCCGGGCCCACAAGGAGTTCTTCGACGCCGTGCGACCCACCGCGACGGTGGTCGTCGTCTCCGGTTTCGTGGACTCCCGGGTCCTGGTCGAAGTCGAACTGGAAGCATTCCGAGGAGCTTGAGCACCATGACCCTGGCGGTCCGAGTCATCCCCTGCCTGGACGTGGACAACGGCCGGGTCGTCAAGGGCGTCAACTTCCGGAACCTGCGGGACGCCGGCGACCCCGTCGAGATGGCCAAGCTGTACGACGCCGAGGGCGCCGACGAGCTGACCTTCCTCGACATCACGGCCTCCTCCGGCAACCGCGAGACGACCTACGACGTGGTGCGGCGCACCGCCGAGCAGGTCTTCATCCCGCTCACCGTCGGCGGCGGCGTGCGGTCCGCCGAGGACGTCGACAAGCTGCTGCGCGCCGGGGCCGACAAGGTCGGCGTCAACACCGCGGCGATCGCCCGGCCCGAGCTGCTGCGCGAGATCGCCGAACGGTTCGGCCGCCAGGTGCTGGTGCTGTCCGTTGACGCCCGCCGCACCGACGCCGGGACACCGTCCGGCTACGAGGTGACCACGCACGGCGGCCGCCAGGGCACCGGCATCGACGCCGTGGAGTGGGCGCACCGCGCGGCCGAGCTGGGCGCCGGCGAGATCCTGCTCAACTCGATGGACGCCGACGGCACCAAGGACGGCTACGACACGGAGATGATCGCCGCCGTCCGCAAGCACGTCACCGTCCCCGTCATCGCCTCCGGCGGCGCGGGCCGCCTCACCGACTTCCCCCCGGCCGTCGCCGCCGGCGCCGACGCCGTCCTGGCCGCCTCGGTGTTCCACTTCGGCGACCTGCGCATCGGCGAGGTCAAGCGGACCCTCCGGGACGCCGGGCACCCGGTGCGCTAGGCGCCCCGTTCCGGCCCGCGGCCCGGACGGCGACGCGGTCGCGGGCCAGGAGGGGCCGCGCGGCGGCGAGGGTGAGGGCGGTGAGGGTGACGCCGCTCGCGGCGCTGACGGCGGCCGCGGGGAGGGAGCCGTCGGCGAGGATCAGGCCGCTGACGGCGGAGCCGCCCGCGATGCCGGTGGTGACCAGGGTGACCAGCCAGGCGAAGGCCTCGGTGACGGTGCCCGCCGGGGCGAGTTCGCCGGTGAGCCCGAACACCACGGTGAGCAGCGGCGCGAAGAACACCCCGCTCAGCAGGGCGGCAGCCGCCATCGGCAGCGGGCCGGGGACCAGGGCGAAGGGCCAGAAGGTGACGGCCATCCCGGCGGCGGTGACGGCCGCCTTGGTGGCCGGGTCCGCCCGCCAGGGCAGGACGGCGATCAGCAGGGCGCCGATCAGGGCGCCGGTGGAGTTCAGCGCCAGCAGGGTGCCCGCGCCGCCGGGCAGCGGGTGGCGCTCGGCGTAGGCGACGGCGAAGACGTTGAACGTGCCCAGCGCCCAGCCGCATCCGGCCAGCGCGCACAGCAGCACCACCAGGGCCCGGTTGCGCAGCGGACCCAGCCAGTCGACGGAACGGGTGGCGGAGGCCCAGGCACGGGAGGGCGCGGAGGTCGCGACGGAGAGCGCGCCCACCACCCCGAGGACGGCCGCGGCCAGTAGCGCCAGCCGGGCCGGGCCGAGCACCGCCAGCCCGCCGACCAGGAGCGGGCCGGCGATGAAGACCAGTTCCTGCGCGCCGGCGTCCACCGCGTACGCGGACTCCAGTTCGTCCGGCTCGACGAGGTCCGGCCAGAGCGCGCGCAGGCACGGCTCCAGCGGCGGCGAGGCGGCCCCGGCGACGGCCGGGCCGAGCACGGCCACCGCCGTGCTGCCCGGGGCGGCGGCCAGCGCGGCGAAGCCGCCGGCCGAGACCAGCGCCGAGACGATCAGCACGCGCGGCTGGCCCAGCCGGTCCGCCCACCGTCCGAGCAGCGGCCCGCCGATCGCTCCGGACACCGCGTAGATGCCCCCGGCGGCGCCCACCAGCCGGTAGTCCGCGCCGGCCGCGCGGAGCGCCAGCGCGATGGCCAGGGCCGCCATCGCGGTCGGCAGCCGTCCGACGAGCGAACCGGACAGCAACCGGCCCACATGGGGCCGGCGGAGCAGCTTCAGGTACGGCACACGTCACCCACGGAGGTCGAGCGTTGCGGCGATCACGTCGTGCACCAGGGTCTCACCCGGCGCACGGTTCTCCGCCGGCCGTCCGAGGTCCCCGTCGGCATCGGCCGCGAAGTCCGCCTCGTGGCACGGGCCTTGACCGCCGTCGTCCTCCCGGGTGGACATCCCGATCAGTCGCCCCGATGTACAGGATCAGTTGCGCAATTTCTATTGCGCAAATTTCCTTTCCTATCTAGCCTCCCGGGTATGCCCGAGGAAGAGACGGAAGAGACCTCCGCAGACCCCCAGAGGATCACCGACCTCGACGCGCTCAAGGTCTTCACGCACCCGCTGCGCATCGAGCTCTACCGCGCCCTGTTCACCGCCCGCACCGCCACCGCCTCCCAGCTGGCCGACCAGGTCGACGAGGCGGTGTCGCTGGTCAGTTACCACCTGCGCAAGCTGGCCGCGCACGGCTTCATCACCGAGGCCCCCGGGCAGAGCTCGGACGGCCGCGAGCGGTGGTGGAAGGTCAGCTCCGAACGCGGATTGGCCTTCCGCACCTCGGACTTCGCCGACCGCCCCGAGGGCGCCGCCGTCATGGGCGAGGTGGCCCGGCAGCTCCTCGCCACCCGGTACGCGCGCTACGCCGCCTACCTCGACCAGCAGTTCGCCTGGGACAAGGAGTGGACCGACGCGTCCTTCAGCTCCGAGTACATGCCCCGGCTCACCGCGCAGGAGATGCGCCGGTTCGGCGATGAGCTGGGGGAGCTGGTCATGCGCTGGGTCGACCGCGGGCGCGCCGCCGAGGAGGCGGGCGACACCGAGGGCCGTGAGCACGTCGCGGTGCACATGTACGGATTCCCCCACCGGCCGTGAGCCCCGAAGGAGGCGACCGCATGACGGCGCCCGCCACCGCCGCACCGTCCCTGTCCCCTTCCCGTGCCCCCGCCCACCGGGACGCCAACGTCCTGCGCTGGCTCGCCGCCTTCACCGCCTCGCTCGTCGGCGACGCCGTGTGGTTCCTCGCCCTGTCCTGGGCCGCCACCCGCGCCGGGGACCCCGGGCGGGCCGGCCTGGTCCTCGCGGCCGGCGCCGTGCCGCGCGCGGTGCTGATGCTCGGCGGGGGAGTGCTGGCCGACCGGTTCGGGCCGCGACGCATCGTCATCGGCAGTGATCTGACCCGGTGCGCGGTGATGTTCGCGGCGGCCGCGCTGCTCGCCCTCACCACCCCCGGGCTGTGGGCGCTGGCCGTGGTCGCGGTGCTCTTCGGCGCCGTGGACGCGGTGTTCCTGCCCGCCGTCGGCGCCCTGCCGACGCGCATCACCGGCCCGGACCAACTGGGCCGCCTGCACGGGATGAAGGGCATCGCGATGCGGGTCGGCAACGTGGCCGGCGCCTCGCTCGGCGGCACGGCCGTCGCGACCGGCGGCGCCCCCACCGCGTTCGCCGTCGCGGGCGTGCTGTTCGCGGTCTCGCTCGTGCTGCTGCTCGCCGTCCGCGTGGCCCCGCTGCGGCCCGACGACGGTGCCGCACGGGCGGGCGGCACCCCGTGGCGGGAGCTGGTGGACGGCCTGCGCCACATCCGCGGACGGCGCGCGCTCACCGCGCTCATGGTCGTCATCGCGGTCGGCGAGCTCGGTTTCGCCGGGCCGTTCAACATCGGCCTCGTGCTGGTCGCCGCCGACCGGGGCTGGGGCGCCGCCGGGCTCGGCTGGATCGTCAGCGGCTTCGGCGCCGGCGCGGGCGCCGCCTCACTGCTGCTGACGGTGCGCGGCCGGCTGCCGCGCGCCGGGCTGGCCCAGGCCTGCTGCCTGGGGCTGGGGGCGGTCGCGGTGGCCGCCTTCGTCTTCGTCCCCGCGCTGCCGGGGGCGGTCGCCGTGGCCGTCGTGATCGGCCTCGTGGCAGGACTGAGCGGCGCACTGTGCGGAGCCCTGCTGCAGACCCTCACCGACCCCGCCTACCTCGGCCGGGTCAGTTCGGTGGCCGCGCTGTTCTCGCTCGGCGTCGCCCCGATGAGCTACCCGCTCACCGGGGCCGCCATCGGCGCCTGGGGTCCGCAGCCGGTGTTCGTCGTCAGTGCGGCGGTCGCGGCCGCAGGGGCCGTCGCGGGACTCGCCGCGCCGGCGCTGCGGCGGGCGGAACTCGCCCGCCGCCCCGGGTAGCCGGACTCAGGCCGTGATCCCGAGCCTGGCGTCGTACAGCCGGGTCACCGCGTCCTTGTCGCCCTCGGTCTCCACCCGGGCGGAGTCCTGCCGGCCGAAGGCGAACAGCAGCAGCTCGCCGGGCTCCCCGGTGACCGTGACGACCGGGGCGCCGCGGTGCGCCACCGCGGTCTGCCCGTCCGGCCGGCGCAGCACCACGCCGACCGGGGCCTTGCGGCCCAGCAGCCGGGCGGAGCGCTCCAGCCGGGACCAGAGCAGTTCGGCGAAGACGGGGTCCAGTTCGCGCGGCGACCAGTCCGGCTGGGCCCGGCGCACGTCCTCGGCGTGGACGAAGAACTCGACGGTGTTGGCCGCCTCGTCGATCTGCTTGAGGGCGAACGGCGACAGCCGCGGCGGCCCGGTGCGGATCAGCCGGATCAGTTCCTGGAAGGGCCGTTCCGCGAACTCCTTGCGCACACGCTCCGACCGGTCCGCGAGGAAGGGGATGACCAGGCCGGCCGAGGCGTCACCGCGGCGCTCCCGCACCACGATGTGGGCGGCGAGGTCGCGGGTGGTCCAGCCCTCGCAGAGGGTTGGCGCCTCGGGTCCGGCACTCTCCAGCAGGTCGGCGAGGAGCAGACGTTCACGCTGGGCATGAGTCGACATGCCGTCAGCCTACGTCCGGCCCCCGCCGGTGGGCAGCAGCTACGGCAGCGGTTTCGTCAGCTTCTTGCCGTCCAGCTTGTTGCTGAGGGTCAGGGAGCAGGAGATGGTGTCCTTGCCCTGCACCTGGTAGCCCGAGAGCTTCGGGTACAGCGCGTAGTAGTAGTACCCGGGGTTGTCCTTGACGTCCTTCAGGCGCTTGGCGGCGTCCGCCTCGCACAGCTTCAGGACCTTGGCCTTGAGCGCGGCCTCCGTGCCGAAGGTGCCCGTGATGGTCTCGTTGGCGATGACCTCGGCGTCGTGCGGGCCGTTGCAGGAGACCGTCGTGACCTCGGTGACGCCGCTGTCCAGGCCCGGATCGTCGAAGCACTGGCCGGGGCTGAGCACGACGTACTTGCGGAAGGTCTCGGAGGGGTCCGGCTCCGTGGACGCGGTCGCCGTGTCCTGCGTGGCGGGGGCCGAGGCCGTGGGGCTGCTGCTGGTGGACCCTGTGGCGCCCTTGTCGTCGTCCTCGCCGCCGCTCAGCGCGATCGCCAGGCCGCCGACGACGACGGCTATCAGGACGACCGCGCCGATGACGATCGCGGCCACCTTCGCGCCGCCACCGCTGCGCGGCGGCTGCGGCGGGTAGCCGTAACCGCCGCCCTGCTGAGCAGGCCCGGGGAACTGCGGCTGGTTCTGGTACGGCGGCAACGGCTGCGGCTGGTACTGCGGCTGCGACTGGGGCTGGTACTGCGGCGGGCCGAAACCCCCCGGGGGCGGCCCAAAACCGCCGCCCTGTCCGGAGCGCGGGTCGTCGGGCGGCGACGGCGGAGGAAAACTCATGGACGAAGCATGCCCCATACGGGTGAGCGGGGTGAGGGCAGGAGCCGAAGTCACGCCGCCCGCAGCGGGCAGAATGGGGGTATGGAATCCCCGCTCGACCCAGCCGTCGCCGCCCGTCTCAAGCGCACCGCCGACGGCCTCGTCCCCGCCGTCGCGCAGCAGTACGACACCGGCGAAGTCCTCATGCTCGGATGGATGGACGACGAGGCGCTGCACCGCACCCTCACCACCGGCCGCTGCACCTACTGGAGCCGCAGCCGCCAGGAGTACTGGGTCAAGGGCGACACCTCCGGGCACGTCCAGCACGTGAAGTCCGTTGCCCTGGACTGCGACGGCGACACCATCCTCGTCAAGGTCGACCAGGTCGGCGCGGCCTGCCACACCGGCGACCGCACCTGCTTCGACGCGGGCGAACTGCCGCTGGCCTGAAGCGGCCGCGCCCGGGCACTAGGCTGCGGACCATGACCACGGGCACCGTCACCCCCGACCTCGACACCTTCCGCAAGCTGGCGCAGGACCGCCGTGTCATCCCGGTCAGCAGGAAGCTGCTGGCCGACGGGGACACCCCGGTCGGCCTGTACCGGAAGCTCGCCGCCGAGCGCCCCGGCACCTTCCTGCTGGAGTCCGCGGAGAACGGCCGCTCGTGGTCCCGCTACTCGTTCGTCGGCGTCCGCAGCGCCGCCACCTTGACCGAGCGCGACGGCCGGGCCCACTGGCTCGGCACGCCGCCGGTCGGCGTGCCGGACGGCGGTGACCCGCTGGAGGCGCTGCGGGCCACGATCGAGGCCCTGCACACCCCGCGCGACCTGCACGACGACGCGGGCCTGCCGCCGTTCACCGGGGGCATGGTCGGCTACCTCGGCTACGACGTCGTGCGCCGCCTGGAGCGCATCGGCGACCATGCCCGAGACGACCTGGGCCTGCCCGAGCTCACGATGCTGCTCACCTCCGACCTGGCGGTGCTCGACCACTGGGACGGCTCGGTGCTGCTGATCGCCAACGCGATCAACCACAACGACCTCGACACCGGCGTCGACGAGGCGTACGCCGAGGCCGTGCGGCGGCTCGACGCCATGACCGCCGACCTGGCCCGTCCCGTGGACTCCGCGCCCGTAGAGCTGCCGCCGTCCCGGCTGCCGGAGGAGGTCACCTCGCGCTTCGGCGGGGCCGCGTACCAGGCCGCGGTGGAGACGGCCAAGGAGTACATCCGGGCCGGCGACGCCTTCCAGGTCGTGCCCTCGCAGCGGTTCGAGACACCCTGTCCGGCGAGCGCGCTCGACGTCTACCGCGTGCTGCGGGCGACCAACCCCTCCCCCTACATGTACCTGCTGCGCTTCGACGGCTTCGACGTCGTCGGGTCCAGCCCCGAGGCGCTGGTGAAGGTCGAGGACGGCCGGGCCATGGTGCACCCCATCGCGGGCACCCGCCCGCGCGGCGCGACGCCCCGGGAGGACCAGGCGCTCGCCGACGAACTGCTCGCCGACCCCAAGGAGCGCGCCGAGCACCTGATGCTGGTCGACCTGGGCCGCAACGACCTGGGGAGGGTCTGCGAGCCCGGCAGCGTCGAGGTCGTCGACTTCATGTCGATCGAGCGGTACAGCCACGTCATGCACATCGTCTCCACCGTCACCGGCAGCCTCGGCGCCGGCCGCACGGCCTTCGACGTCCTCACCGCCTGCTTCCCCGCGGGCACCCTGTCGGGGGCGCCCAAGCCGCGCGCGATGCAGATCATCGACGAGCTGGAGCCCACCCGGCGCGGGCTGTACGGCGGCGCCGTGGGCTACCTCGACTTCGCCGGGGACTCCGACACCGCCATCGCCATCCGCACCGCGGTGCTGCGCGGCGGGACCGCCTACGTCCAGGCCGGCGCCGGCATCGTCGCCGACTCCGACCCGGTCAGCGAGGACACCGAGTGCCGGAACAAGGCCGCCGCGGTGCTGCGCGCCGTCGCCACGGCGGGCCGGATGCGCGGCGGGGCGTGACCGCCACCGGCGGGACCCGCGTGCCGGGGCGCGGGAACGACGGGGGATAGTGGTCCGGTGAGCAGTTCCGTACCCCAGTCCGTACCCCAGCCCCGCACCGTCGCAGATCCGGCCGCCGGGCCCGCACCCCGCCGGGCGGCCGGCCGCGGCAGCCTCGTCCTCGCCCTGGCGAGCGGCGTGGCCGGCGCCGCGGTCGTGCTCCTGGCCTCGGGCAAGACCTGGCAGAAGGGCAGCGCCCCGTTCGCCGGCGGCGGGATGCCGGTCAGCGTCTCCGGCCACCAGGTCACCGGGGTGCCGGGCGCGCTCGCGCTGGTGGGACTCGCCGCCCTCGTGGCGGTCTTCGCCGTACGGGGAGCGGCCCGGCTGCTCGTCGGCGGGCTGCTCGCGCTGTGCGGGGCCGGGGCCCTCGCGGCGGCGCTGCTCGCGCTCGGCGACACCGCGGCCCTGGACGCCGCCGCGGCGACCGCCAGCGGCCTCAGCCGTACGACCGTCACCGGGGCCACCACCAGTGCCTGGCCGGGCTTGTCCGCGGCCGGTGGCGTGCTGCTGCTGTCCGCAGGCGTCGTCGCCCTGCTCCGCGCCCGGACCTGGCCGGGGATGTCGAACCGGTACGACCGCGACACCCCGAAGGCGTCGCAGCCCGCACGTACCGCCGCACCCGCCGCCGGCGAGGAGCGCCCCGAGGACCTGTGGAAGGCGCTGGACCGCGGCGAGGACCCCACCGAGGCGCCCTGACGCGCCGGGCCACCCCCCGCGCGCGGAGCGTGAGCGCAACGGGGGACAATGGCGCGTGACGCGCGCCATCGCGCGGGCGGAGCAACTGACGACCCTTTTGTAGAACGACTTGGGAGCACTCATGGCGGGCAACAGCCACGGACACACCCCTGCCGCCTGGACCGGCGTGACCATCGCCTTCATCGGCTTCTGCGTCGCGGCTGCCTTCGTCGTCCTGGCGGAGCCGATCGGTATGTTCGCCGGCCTGGCGGTCGCCGCCCTGGGCGGTCTGATCGGTCTCGGTATGCGCGCCGCGGGCCTCGGCAAGCCGGTGCCGGAGAAGCAGCACGGCTGACCCGGGCACGGACCCCGCAGCCGCCGCCGGCGCATCCGCCGGCGGCGGTTGCGTCCTTTCCGGCCACCCCGGGTGTCCCCGGCGGGCGCGGCGCGGGACAATCACCGCGTGACCGAGACCGCCGCCAGGCCGAAGCCGATTGCCCTCGCCGCCCCGCTGGGCGTGCTCGGCGGTGTCGCCGCCGCCTTCGCGTACGTCGGCACCTTCGACCCGAACGAGGCCGGGCACTACCCGGTCTGCCCCCTGCTGCACTACACGGGCCTGTACTGCCCCGGCTGCGGCGGGCTGCGCAGCGCGTACGCGGTCGTGCACGGCGACTTCGGCGCGGCGTTCGGCCTCAACGCGCTGGCCGTGGCGGGCTACCTGCTCTTCGCCGTGGTGTGGACGGTCTGGCTCACCCGGACGCTGCGCGGCCGCCCCTTCTCGCTCGCGCTGCGGGCCGTCCACTGGTGGGCGATCACGGGTGTCGTGCTGCTCTTCACCGTCGTCCGGAACCTTCCGTTCGGCACCGCGCTGGCGCCCTGACCAGCGACGAAGGGGCGCCCGGACCGTCCGTCCGGTGGGCCCCCGCCCCGCCGGATGCGGGTCCTCCGCCCACCGGCGGTTACCATCGCAGTGCTGGTGGAACATCTCACTGGCTTGATCGTTTCGCTTTCGGAAGGGGTCCTCTCGCGTGAGTGTGCTCGACGAGATCATCGACGGAGTCCGCGAGGACCTCGCCGAGCGGCAGGCCCGGGTCTCCCTCGACGAGCTCAAGGAGCGGGCGGCGAAGGCGCGCGACGCCAAGGACGGCGTGGCGGCCCTGCGCGGGGACAGCGTCAAGGTCATCTGCGAGGTCAAGCGGTCCAGCCCCTCCAAGGGCGCTCTGGCCGCCATCGCCGACCCCGCGGGCCTGGCCGCGGACTACGAGGCGGGCGGCGCCGCCGTCATCTCGGTCCTCACCGAGCAGCGCCGCTTCGGCGGCTCGCTGGCCGACCTCGAGGCCGTCCGGGCCAAGGTCGACATCCCCGTGCTCCGCAAGGACTTCATCGTCACCGCCTACCAGCTCTGGGAGGCCCGCGCCTACGGTGCCGACCTGGCGCTGCTGATCGTCGCGGCGCTGGAGCAGGACGCGCTGGTCTCCCTGATCGAGCGGGCCGGGTCCATCGGGCTCACCCCGCTGGTCGAGGTGCACGACGAGGAGGAGGTCGAGCGCGCCGTCGACGCGGGCGCCCGCATCATCGGCGTCAACGCGCGCAACCTCAAGACCCTCGAGGTCGACCGCGGCACCTTCGCCCGCGTCGCCCCGGAGATCCCGGACCACATCGTCAAGGTGGCCGAGTCCGGCGTCCGCGGCCCGCACGACCTCATCGCCTACGCCAACGACGGCGCCGACGCCGTCCTCGTCGGCGAGTCGCTGGTGACCGGCCGCGACCCCAAGTCCGCCGTGGCCGACCTCGTGGCCGCCGGCGCGCACCCCGCGCTGCGCCACGGACGGGGCTGACCGGCCCCATGACGACCTACGCGCGACTGGCCCGGGGCTGCCGTCCCCGTGGCTGCCGCGCGCCCGCGCGGCGCGTCCTCGGCCGCCGCGTGCGCTACCACATCGGCTGCGAGCCGGGTCAGATCAACGGGCGCCGATGGCGCTGACGGCAGCGCCGTCCTCCTGATGACCGGGGCACGGGTGTGCCCACCGGCGTCCCGCCGGTGAGCGTCCCGCCGTGCTCCCCGGCCGCGGGCGTGCGCATGCCGCCGACGGCGCCGAACGCGCCGTAACGTGACCATTGGTACGCGAAACCCTGGGGGCTGCCGACGCGCGCCCCCGAAGGAGCCGAGAACGTCATGTCCGAAGACTTCTTCATCCCCGACCCCGAGGGCCGGGTGCCCAGTGCCGAGGGCTACTTCGGCAGGTTCGGCGGCAAGTTCATCCCGGAGGCGCTGGTCGCCGCCGTGGACGAGGTCGCCGTGGAGTACGACAAGGCGAAGTCCGATCCGGCCTTCGCCGCGGAACTGAACGACCTGCTGGTGCACTACACCGGCCGCCCGAGCCCGCTCACCGAGGTGCCGCGGTTCGCGGAGCACGCCGGCGGGGCACGGGTCTTCCTCAAGCGGGAGGACCTCAACCACACCGGCTCGCACAAGATCAACAACGTGCTGGGCCAGGCGCTGCTCACCAAGCGCATGGGCAAGACCCGGGTCATCGCCGAGACCGGCGCGGGCCAGCACGGTGTGGCGACGGCCACCGCCTGCGCCCTGTTCGGCCTGGAGTGCACCATCTACATGGGCGAGGTCGACACCGAGCGCCAGGCGCTCAACGTCGCCCGCATGCGCATCCTCGGCGCCGAGGTGATCCCCGTGAAGTCGGGCAGCCGCACGCTGAAGGACGCGATCAACGAGGCGTTCCGCGACTGGGTCGCCAACGTGGACCGCACCCACTACCTCTTCGGCACGGTCGCGGGCCCGCACCCCTTCCCGGCGATGGTGCGCGACTTCCACCGCGTCATCGGCGTCGAGGCCCGCCGCCAGATCCTGGAGCGCGCGGGCCGGCTGCCGGACGTGGTCGCCGCCTGCGTGGGCGGCGGGTCCAACGCGATCGGCCTGTTCCACGCCTTCATCCCGGACGAGGGCGTACGCCTGGTCGGCCTGGAGGCGGCGGGACACGGCGTGGACTCCGGCGAGCACGCGGCGACGCTCACCGTCGGCGAGCCCGGCATCCTGCACGGCTCCCGCTCCTACGTCCTGCAGGACGACGAGGGCCAGATCACCGAGCCGTACTCGATCTCGGCCGGCCTGGACTACCCCGGCATCGGCCCCGAGCACGCCTACCTCAAGGAGACCGGCCGCGCCGAGTACCGCCCGGTCACCGACGACGAGGCGATGCAGGCGCTGCGCCTGCTGTCCCGCACCGAGGGCATCATCCCGGCCATCGAGAGCGCGCACGCCCTCGCCGGCGCGCTGGGGGTCGGCCGGGAGCTGGGCGAGGAGGGCCTGGTCCTGGTCAACCTCTCCGGCCGCGGCGACAAGGACATGGACACGGCCGCCCGCTACTTCGGGCTGTACGACGAGGCTGAAGGAGCACAGCGGTGAGCGGGCAGATCGAGCTGCTGGACCGGACCCTGGCCGGCGCCAGGGCCGAGGGGCGCGCCGCCCTGGTGGCCTACCTCCCGGCCGGTTTCCCGACCGTGGAGGGCGGCATCGAGGCGGCGAAGGCGGCCCTGGACGGCGGTGCCGACGTCGTCGAGATCGGCCTGCCGCACAGCGACCCCGTGCTGGACGGCCCGGTCATCCAGACCGCGGACGACATCGCGCTGCGCGGCGGCGTGCGGATCAAGGACGTGCTGCGCACGGTGCGGGAGGCGCACGCCGCGACCGGGAAGCCGATCCTGGTCATGACGTACTGGAATCCGGTGGACCGCTACGGCACCGAGCGCTTCGCGGCCGAGCTGGCCGAGGCGGGCGGCGCGGGCTGCATCCTGCCGGACCTGCCGGTGGAGGAGTCCGAGGTGTGGCGGAAGGCCGCCGAGCAGCACGGACTGGCCACCGTCTTCGTGGTCGCCCCGAGCAGCCGGGACGAGCGGCTGGCGAAGATCACGGCGGTGGGCTCCGGCTTCGTCTACGCGGCCTCGCTGATGGGCGTCACCGGCACCCGCGAGAGCGTCGGCGCCGAGGCGGCCGACCTGGTGCGGCGCACCCGGGCCCAGACCGAGCTGCCGGTCTGCGTGGGCCTGGGCGTCTCCAACGCCGCCCAGGCGGCCGAGGTGGCGGCCTTCGCGGACGGGGTGATCGTCGGCTCGGCGTTCGTCAAGCGGCTGCTCGACGCGCCGGACCTGGAGCAGGGCCTGACCGGGGTGCGCGAGCTGGCGGCGGACCTCGCCCAGGGCGTCCGCCGGTAGCGGCGCCTCACTCTTCCGGGCGAAACATGGGCCGGGGGTACGCGCGAGCGTGCCCCCGGTTCGTTGTGCCTGGGTGTGAGCGAGAAGAACCGTGAAGGAAAGCGCAGTGCCCGGGACCGGCTGCAGGAGCAGCGCGCGGAGGACGAGCGCCGGCACAAGCGCAAGAGGACGCTGATCGTCGCGGGCTCCGTGGTGGGGGTCCTGGCCGTCGGCGCCGTCATCGGGGTCGTGGTGGCGGGCAGCGGCGGCGGTTCCGGCGCCCCGGCCGTCACCCCGGCGGGCGCGACCGGCAAGGACAGGCTGGCCCTCCCCAACGGCGCGAGCGACGCCCCGTCCACCCTGACCGTGTACGAGGACTTCCGGTGCCCGGCCTGCGCGGCCTACGAGAACGAGCTCCGCGACACCATCCACGGCCTCCAGGACCAGGGCCAGCTCAAGGTCGAGTACCACCTCGTCCGGCTCATCGACGGGAACCTGGGCGGTACCGGCTCGCTCAACGCCGCCAACGCCGCGGCCTGCGCGCAGGACGAGGGCAAGTTCCGCGCGTACCACGACGTCCTCTACCAGAACCAGCCGCAGGAGAACGACGACCACTTCGCCGACAAGACCTACCTGCTGGAGCTGGCCGGCAAGGTGCCGGGGCTGAAGACCGACGCCTTCACCACCTGCGTGAAGGACGGCACGTACGACGACTGGGTGAACGCCAACAACGAGGCCTTCGGCGCCGCCGGCTTCAACTCCACGCCCACCATCCTGCTCAACGGCGGGGAGAACCTGCTCGCCAAGGGGCAGCCCAACCTGACCGCGGACCGGCTGAAGCAGCTGGTCACCGAGGCCAACAAGGGCAAGAAGCCCGGCACCGCGACGCAGGGCGCCACCCCGCCGAGCGCTTCCGGGTCGCCGGGCGCGCCGGGATCGGCGAGCGGCTCCGCGCCCGCGGGAGGCTCTCCCGCGGCCTCGCAGGGCGGCTGAGCTCCCGCCCGTTATCCAGCCGTTGCCGGGCGGGTGCCCGCCGCACCCGCCCGGCACGGTAGCGTCGGCAGTGCCATGGAACTCATCGCCTTCATTCCCAGCCCGTCGCGCGGGGTCATCCACCTCGGCCCCATCCCTCTGCGCGGCTATGCCTTCTGCATCATCATCGGTGTCTTCGTGGCCGTGTGGCTCGGCGGCAGGCGATGGGTCGCCCGCGGCGGACTGAAGACCACGGTCGCCGACATCGCCGTCTGGGCGGTGCCCTTCGGCCTGGTCGGCGGCCGCCTCTACCACGTGATCACCAGTTACGAGCTCTACTTCGGTGAGGGCAAGGACTGGGTCAACGCGTTCAAGATCTGGGAGGGCGGTCTCGGCATCTGGGGCGCCATCGCCCTGGGTGCCCTCGGCGCCTGGATCGGCTGCCGGCGCCGCGGCATCTCGCTGCCCGCGTACGCCGACGCCGTGGCCCCGGGCATCGCCTTCGCCCAGGCCATCGGCCGCTGGGGCAACTGGTTCAACCAGGAGCTGTACGGGCGTGCCACCGATCTGCCCTGGGCCCTGAAGATCGACAGTGCCCACCGGCCGGCGGACAGCCTGGACGTCGCGACGTACCACCCGACCTTCCTCTACGAGTCGCTGTGGTGCGTGGGCGTGGCCCTGCTGGTCATCTGGGCCGACCGGCGCTTCCGGCTCGGCCACGGCCGCGCCTTCGCGCTCTACGTCGCGGCGTACACCGTCGGGCGCTTCTGGATCGAGTACCTGCGCGTCGACGACGCCCACCACGTCCTCGGCCTGCGTCTCAACGACTGGACGTCGATCCTGGTCTTCGTCGCCGCCGTGGTCTACATCGTGGTCTCGGCGCGGCTGCGGCCGGGCCGTGAGGAGGTCGTCGAGCCGGCGGCCGTCGCCGCGGAGGGGACGGACCCCGAGGCGAAGGCCAAGGACGCCGGGGACGCCAAGGGCGAGCAGGCGACCGGCGCGGACGCGGACGCCGAGAAGACCGAAGCCGACGGGGCGGAGCCCGGCCCGGACCGGGACGAGGAGGACGGCGCCGTCCCCGTCGACGCCGAGGCCAAGCCCGCCAAGAACCTCTGACGCGTACGTCGCGCAGCCCGCGGCCGCCGTTCACCACCCCGGTGACGGCGGCCGCGGCGTTTCACCTCCGGGCGCGTTTTCGCAGGTAAGGCAGGCTTTCCTTGCTGGAAACGCAGGGAATTCGAGCGTACGGTCGAGGCGTTCGAGGGAGGGACGCGGGGATCGCCGCCCCGGGGGAAGGAGCACATCGACCATGCCGTCAGCCGTGGAGGACGAGCGGGTCGCGCCGTACCACGTGGCGCACCACACCCACCGGGACGTCAGCGGTGGCTGGCTGCGTCCGGCCGTGTTCGGGGCGATGGACGGCCTGGTGTCGAACCTCGCGCTCATGACCGGCGTCGCCGGCGGCAACGTCGCCCCCTCGACCATCGTGATCACCGGTTTGGCGGGACTCGCGGCGGGCGCTTTCTCGATGGCGGCGGGCGAGTACACCTCCGTCGCCTCCCAGCGGGAGCTGGTCCAGGCGGAGCTGGACGTCGAGCGGCTGGAACTGCGCCGCAACCCCAAGGACGAGCTGCGCGAACTGGCCGCGCTGTACGTCGCCCGGGGCGTCGAGCCGGAGCTGGCCGAAGAGGTGGCACGGCAGATGTCCAGGGATCCGGAGCAGGCCCTGGAGATCCACGCCCGCGAGGAGCTGGGCGTCGACCCGACCGACCTGCCGTCGCCGCTGGTGGCGGCCGGTTCCTCGTTCCTGTCCTTCGGCGTCGGGGCCCTGCTGCCCGTGCTCCCGTACCTGATCGGCGCAACGGTGGTCTGGCCCGCGGTGATCGTCGCGCTGGTCGGTCTCTTCCTCTGCGGGGCGGCTGTGGCCCGTGTGACGGCGCGCAGCTGGTGGTTCAGCGGACTTCGGCAGCTCGTCTTGGGCGGAGCCGCCGCCGGGGTTACCTTCGTTCTGGGAGCGCTGTTCGGCACCGCCGTCGGCTGAGCCGGGTGACGGCCACAAGCCACTTGTTACCCGCTCGTTTCAGCGTGACCAACACAGGGCATCAGTCTGTGGCGCCGTGGGCAGTGTCGCCTGCGTCTCACGTGAGCGATGCTGGCCCATACTGCCTGCTCGTAGCGCTGCTTAGTCCACATGATGGAACTGGCTATCCACTTTTCGGCCATCCGGCCATCATGTAACCTGCACGAAATCGCAGAGGGCCAACGTCGTCCCTAGTGCGCATGTCATATGCCAGATGACGACGACGGGAGAGCCGATGCGTTCCGCGTCCACGCACCCCCAGACCGCCGGCTCCGGTTCCGGCCGGTGGTCCCACATGGACGGGCGTCCCGCCCCCCAGGGGATGTACGACCCCCGCAACGAGCACGACGCCTGCGGCGTCGGCTTCGTGGCCACCCTCACCGGCGAGGCGGACCACGCGCTCGTGGAGCAGGCACTGACCGTGCTGCGCAACCTGGAGCACCGCGGGGCCACCGGCTCCGATCCGGACTCCGGCGACGGCGCGGGCATCCTGATGCAGGTCCCGGACGCGTTCCTGAGGGCGGTCGCCGGCTTCGAGCTGCCCGCCGCCGGCCGGTACGCGGTCGGCACGGCCTTCCTGCCCGTCGAGGACGAGGACCGCCGCAAGGCCGTCGAGTCGATCGAGCGGCTGGCCGCCGAGGAGGGCCTGACCGTCCTCGGCTGGCGCGAGGTGCCGATCGGCCCCGACGTCCTCGGCGCCACGGCGCGCTCGACGATGCCGTACTTCTCCCAGCTCTTCGTCTCGGACGCCGAGGGCGCGCGGTCCGGGATCGACCTCGACCGCCCGGCCTTCGTGCTGCGCAAGCGTGCCGAGCGGGAGGCGGACGTCTACTTCCCGTCGCTGTCGGCCCGGACGCTCGTCTACAAGGGCATGCTGACCACCGGCCAGCTGGAGCCCTTCTTCCCGGACCTGTCCGACGGGCGCACCGCCACCGCGATCGCCCTGGTGCACTCCCGCTTCTCCACCAACACCTTCCCCAGCTGGCCGCTGGCGCACCCGTACCGCTTCGTCGCCCACAACGGTGAGATCAACACCGTCAAGGGCAACCGCAACTGGATGCGCGCCCGCGAGTCGCAGCTCGCCTCCGGCCACTTCGGCGGCGACCTGGACCGGATCTTCCCGGTCTGCACCCCGGACGCCTCGGACACGGCGACCTTCGACGAGGTGCTGGAGCTGCTCCACCTCGGCGGCCGCTCGCTGCCCCACAGCGTGCTGATGATGATCCCCGAGGCGTGGGAGAACCACGACTCGATGGACCCGGCCCGGCGCGCCTTCTACCAGTACCACTCCACCCTGATCGAGCCCTGGGACGGTCCGGCCTGCGTCACCTTCACCGACGGTTCCGTCGTCGGCGCCGTCCTGGACCGCAACGGCCTGCGTCCGGGGCGCTACTGGGTCACCGACGACGGCCTGGTCGTGCTCGCCTCCGAGTCCGGCGTGCTGGACGACATCTCCCCGGACAAGGTGGTCCGCAAGGGCCGGCTGCAGCCCGGGAAGATGTTCCTGGTCGACACGGCCCGGCACCGGATCATCGAGGACGACGAGATCAAGGCCCAGCTCGCCGCCGAGCACCCCTACGCGGAGTGGCTGGAAGCCGGCCTGATCCACCTCAACGACCTGCCCGAGCGCGAGCACATCGTGCACACCCACGCCTCGGTCACCCGCCGCCAGCAGACCTTCGGGTACACCGAGGAGGAGCTGCGGATCATCCTGGCGCCGATGGCGAAGACCGGCGGTGAGCCGCTGGGCTCCATGGGCACCGACTCGCCGATCGCGGCGCTGTCCGAGCGGCCCCGGCTGCTCTTCGACTACTTCACCCAGCTGTTCGCGCAGGTCACCAACCCCCCGCTGGACGCCATCCGGGAGGAGCTGGTCACCTCGCTGATCAGCGCCGTCGGCCCGTCCGGCAACCTGCTGGAGCCGTCGCCGGCGTCCTGTCGCAACATCACCCTGCCCTTCCCGGTGATCGACAACGACGAGCTGGCCAAGCTCATCCACATCAACGCCGACGGCGACCTGCCGGGCCTGAAGGCCGCGACGCTGTCGGGCCTGTACCGGGTCTCCGGCGGCGGGGAGGCGCTGGCCGCGCGGCTGACCGAGATCTGCGCCGAGGCCGACGCCGCCATAGAGGACGGCGCCCGGCTGATCGTGCTCTCCGACCGGCACTCGGACGCCGAGCACGCGCCGATCCCGTCGCTGCTGCTCACCTCCGCCGTGCACCACCACCTCATCCGCACCAAGCAGCGCACCCAGGTGGGCCTGCTGGTCGAGGCCGGCGACGTCCGCGAGGTGCACCACGTCGCGCTGCTCATCGGCTACGGTGCCGCGGCGGTCAACCCGTACCTGGCGATGGAGTCGGTCGAGGACCTGCTGCGCGCGGGCACCTTCCTCCAGGGCCTGGAGCCCGAGGCGGCCATCAGGAACCTGATCAAGGCGCTGGGCAAGGGCGTGCTGAAGGTGATGTCCAAGATGGGCATCTCCACCGTCGCCTCCTACCGCGGCGCGCAGGTCTTCGAGGCCATCGGCCTGGACACCGACTTCGTCGACACCTACTTCCACGGCACCACGACCAAGCTCGGCGGCGCCGGCATCGACGTGGTCGCCAAGGAGGTCGCGGCCAGGCACGCCAAGGCCTACCCCGCCTCCGGCATCGCCCCGGCGCACCGCCGGCTGGAGATCGGCGGCGAGTACCAGTGGCGCCGCGAGGGCGAGCCGCACCTGTTCGACCCGGAGACGGTCTTCCGGCTGCAGCACGCCACCCGCTCGCGCCGCTACGACATCTTCAAGCAGTACACGGACCGGGTGAACGAGCAGTCCGAGCGCCTGATGACGCTCCGCGGCCTGTTCGCGTTCAAGGACGGCGAGCGCGCCCCGATCCCCGTCGACGAGGTCGAGCCGGTCTCCGAGATCGTCAAGCGCTTCTCCACCGGCGCCATGTCGTACGGCTCCATCTCGCGCGAGGCGCACGAGACGCTGGCCATCGCCATGAACCAGCTGGGCGGCAAGTCCAACACCGGCGAGGGTGGCGAGGACCCGGACCGCCTGTACGACCCGGCGCGCCGTTCCGCGATCAAGCAGGTCGCCTCCGGCCGCTTCGGCGTCACCTCGGAGTACCTGGTCAACGCGGACGACATCCAGATCAAGATGGCCCAGGGCGCCAAGCCCGGTGAGGGCGGCCAGCTGCCCGGCCACAAGGTCTACCCCTGGATCGGCAGGACCCGGCACAGCACCCCCGGTGTCGGCCTGATCTCGCCGCCGCCGCACCACGACATCTACTCCATCGAGGACCTGGCGCAGCTGATCCACGACCTCAAGAACGCCAACCCGCAGGCCCGCATCCACGTGAAGCTGGTCTCCGAGGTCGGCGTCGGCACGGTCGCGGCGGGCGTCTCCAAGGCCCACGCCGATGTCGTGCTGATCTCAGGCCACGACGGCGGCACCGGCGCCTCCCCGCTGACCTCGCTGAAGCACGCGGGTGGCCCCTGGGAGCTGGGGCTGGCCGAGACGCAGCAGACGCTGCTGCTCAACGGCCTGCGCGACCGCATCGTGGTGCAGACCGACGGCCAGCTGAAGACCGGCCGCGACGTCGTGATCGCCGCCCTGCTGGGCGCCGAGGAGTTCGGCTTCGCGACCGCCCCGCTGGTGGTCTCCGGCTGCGTGATGATGCGGGTGTGCCACCTGGACACCTGTCCGGTCGGCATCGCCACCCAGAACCCGGTGCTGCGCGACCGCTTCACCGGCAAGGCCGAGTACGTGGTGAACTTCTTCGAGTTCATCGCGCAGGAGGTCCGCGAGCTCCTGGCCGAACTGGGCTTCCGCTCGATCGAGGAGGCCGTCGGCCACGCCGAGCTGATCGACACCACCGCGGCCGTCACCCACTGGAAGGCGCAGGGCATGGACCTCGCCCCGCTCTTCCACGTGCCCGAGCTGCCCGAGGGCGCGGCCCTGCACCGCACCACCGACCAGGACCACGGCCTGGGCAAGGCGCTCGACAACGAGCTCATCGCGCTCGCCAAGGACGCCCTCGACAACGGCGACCCGGTCCGCGCCCAGGTCGCGATCCGCAACGTCAACCGCACGGTCGGCACCATGCTCGGCCACGAGGTGACCAAGAAGTACGGCGGCGCAGGCCTGCCCGACGACACCGTCGACATCACCCTGACCGGCTCCGCGGGCCAGTCCTTCGGCGCCTTCCTCCCCAAGGGCATCACGCTCCGCCTGGAGGGCGACGCCAACGACTACGTCGGCAAGGGCCTGTCCGGCGGCCGGGTGATCGTCCGTCCCGACCGCGGGGCCGACCACCTGGCCGAGTACTCGACCATCGCCGGCAACACCATCGCGTACGGCGCCACCGGCGGTGAGCTCTTCCTGCGCGGCACCACCGGCGAGCGCTTCTGCGTCCGCAACTCCGGTGCCACCGTCGTGTCCGAGGGCGTGGGCGACCACGGCTGCGAGTACATGACCGGTGGCCGGGCGCTGGTGCTCGGCCCGACCGGGCGCAACTTCGCGGCGGGCATGTCCGGCGGCATCGCGTACGTCCTCGACCTCGACCCGGACAACGTCAACACCGGCATGGTGAACGTCGAGGAGCTGGACGCCGACGACATCAAGTGGCTGCACGACGTGGTGCGCCGCCACCAGGAGGAGACGGGCTCCACCGTCGCCGAGAAGCTCCTCGCCGACTGGGGTCACACCCTCACCCGCTTCGGCAAGGTCATGCCGCGGGACTACAAGGCAGTGCTCGCCGCCAAGAACGCCGCCGAGCAAGCCGGGCTCTCCGAGTCCGAGACCGTCGCGAAGATGATGGAGGCGGCAAATGGCTGACCCGAAGGGCTTCCTCACCACGCCCCGCGAGACCGCTCCGACCCGTCCGGTCGAGGAGCGCAAGCAGGACTGGAACGAGGTCTACGTTCCCGGCGGCCTGCTGCCGATCATCACCAAGCAGGCCGGACGCTGCATGGACTGCGGCATCCCCTTCTGCCACAACGGCTGTCCGCTGGGGAACCTGATCCCCGAGTGGAACGACTACGCCTACCGTGAGGACTGGAAGGCCGCCAGCGAGCGCCTGCACGCGACCAACAACTTCCCGGAGTTCACCGGTCGCCTCTGCCCGGCCCCCTGCGAGTCCGCCTGTGTGCTCGGCATCAACCAGCCGGCGGTGACCATCAAGAACGTCGAGGTCACCATCATCGACAAGGCCTGGGACAGCGGGGACGTCACCCCGCAGCCCCCGGACCGGCTCTCCGGCAAGACCGTCGCCGTCATCGGCTCCGGCCCGGCGGGCCTGGCCGCCGCCCAGCAGCTGACCCGGGCCGGCCACACCGTCGCGGTGTACGAGCGGGCCGACCGCATCGGCGGTCTGCTGCGGTACGGCATCCCCGAGTTCAAGATGGAGAAGCGGCACATCAACCGCCGCATCGAGCAGATGCGCGCGGAGGGCACCAAGTTCCGCACCGGTGTCGAGGTCGGCCGCGACATGCCGGGCAGCGCACTGCGCAAGCGGTACGACGCCGTGGTGATCGCCGCGGGCGCCACCCAGTGGCGCGACCTGCCCGCCGAGGGCCGCGAACTCGGCGGCATCTACCAGGCGATGGAGTACCTGCCGCTGGCCAACAAGGTGCAGGAGGGCGACTTCGTCGCCCCGCCGATCACCGCCGAGGGCAAGCACGTGGTCGTCATCGGCGGTGGCGACACCGGCGCCGACTGCGTCGGCACCGCGCACCGCCAGGGCGCCCGCTCGGTCACCCAGCTGGAGATCATGCCCCGGCCGTCGGAGGACCGCCCGGCGCACCAGCCCTGGCCGACCATGCCGATGACGTACAAGGTCACCTCCGCCCACGAGGAGGGCGGCGAGCGGGTCTACGCCGTCAACACCATGAGGTTCGAGGGCGACGAGGACGGCAACGTCAAGGCGCTGCACCTGGTCGAGGTCGAGTTCCAGGACGGGAGGTTCGTCCCGCAGCCCGGCACCGAGAAGGTGATCCCGGCCGAACTGGTCACCCTCGCCATGGGCTTCACCGGCACCGACCAGCGCAACGGCCTGGTCGAGCAGCTCGGCCTGGAGCTCGACGCCCGCGGCAACATCGCCCGCGACAAGGACTTCACCACCAACGTGGACGGTGTCTTCGTCGCCGGTGACGCGGGCCGCGGCCAGTCGTTGATCGTGTGGGCCATCGCCGAGGGCCGTTCCGCGGCCCGCGCGGTGGACCACTACCTCACCGGCGCGAGCATCCTGCCGGCCCCGATCCGTCCGACGGATCGCCCGCTGACGGTCTGACCCTCCGTCACACCTGAGACGTCCCGTACAAGGGCGTACGGAACGGAACGCGGCGCCTGCCCTCACCCGACCGGGGGCAGGCGCCGCACTGCCATGTCGTGGAACTCCACCCGGGCGTCCTCGGTGTAGGCGCCCACGCCGCCCCGGGTGTAGGGGCGTTCGGCGTCCGCGAACGAGGTCAGGAAGCGCCCGTCGACCGTGATCGTGAGCGTGGCGCCGCGCTGCTCCACCTCGATCCGGTACCAGCGCCCGGTGGGGAACGGCGCCGGACCGGTGGCCAGGAAGCGCTGGCCGCCCGGGTACGCCGGGTCGCGCTTGCCCAGCTCCCAGCCGTTCGGCTTGAGGGCCAGGTAGTAGAAGTGCTCCGGGTCGCGGTACGCCCAGACCAGCCAGGGCACTTCCCACGGGTTGGGCCGGGGGGTGCGCAGCTGGCGGAGCGTCCGCGTCCGCGCCCCGAACGCCATGTCCCCGTACTCCTCGGTGGAGACCACCAGGCCCGCGTGCGTGACGTCCGGGCGGTCGGCCACGCCCGGCGAGAGCAGCAGCGACGTGGCGTCCCCGCGGTTGTCGCCGTAGCCGTCGTACACCGACAGCCAGGGCCCGTGCACCGTGCCGTCCGTCCAGCCGGGCCCGGCGCCGCCGCGCCCCTGGCACGCGTACACCACGCCGCCCACCACCAGCAGCAGGGCGAGCACCAGCCCGGCGGACCGCGGGCCCCTCCGCCGCGGGGGGCGGAGGGGCCGGAGCGCGGAGGACCTCAGGGCGGTGGTCATGCCGCGGGGGAG
>NZ_JARAVK010000001.1:0-134888 GCF_033792765.1 Streptomyces sp. PA03-6a
GTTATATGTTGGTTTACTCATACTCTTCTATCTAGTCCTGCGCCGGACGGCCCTCGGCAGGCGCGTTCAGGCGGCTTCCACAGAACCGACCCGAGAGGCGCGGCGCGCCGCGGCGCCCGGTCCGGCGGGCGCCGCCACGCGGCCGCCGCCACTGGCGGGCCCGCCGCCGCCAAAGCCCATCCGGTGCGGGCCGGAGCGTGGTGGGCGGCGAGGGCGGCCCTGCCGACCGTGTGGGCCACCCGCCTGCGGTCGCCGGTGCGGGCGACGGCGTTCTCGTCGGACCAGCGTTCGATCGTGTACGTCACGGCAGCGGCGAGAGGGCGCAGGAAGGGGTTGGCGGCCGCGCCGAGCTGGGCGAATGCGACGAAGGCGTAGTGGTGCCCGGTCAGGTGGGCGCGTTCGTGGGCGAGCAGGATGTCGCGTTCGGAGGCGTCCAGGGTGCGCAGCATGCCGGTGGAGACCACCACGCGGCCGGGAAGACCGGGAACCGCGAAGGCGTCGGGGGTCTCGTCGTCGACCACGACCAGGCCGTCGTGCGTGGGCATGCATGCCGCCTCAAGCGCGGCGGTGGCCAGCGAGCGGGCGCGGTACCAGAGCATGCGGGCGGCCATGAGGACAGCGACGCCCAGGAGCAGGCCGGCGATCAGCGCCACGGACATCTCGGCGGGGTCGTTCCGCTGCGCGGCCTGGGCCGACCAGTGGCCGAGCCCGGCCAGTGCCGGGATGCGGATCAGGCCGGTGACCGCCAGCAGGCCCAGCGACACCGTGCTTGCCGCACCCAGCACCACGCAGACGGCCGTCAGCAGCCAGGTGGCCAGGCGTGGATCGCAGCGATCCGACAGCGGCCGTGCCCCGAGCGGGGCGAACAGGGACAGCAGCAGCGGGAGGTAGACGGCGATGCGCATCCGGGCGCCCCTCTACGGATTCTGGTCGGGGCCGAGCAGTTGGCGCAGCAGCTCCGCGTCCGCGTCGGACAGGCCGTCGGCGAAACGGGCCAGTACGGCCTCGCGATCGGAGCGCTCCTCCAGGACGGAACGCATACGACGGGCGGCGAAGCCGGGCTCGTCCGTCACCGGAGCGTAGGCGTAGGCGCGGCCCCGCTGGGTGCGGGTCAGCAGCTGCTTGGTGTGCATGCGGGTGAGGATCGTCACCACGGTGCTGTACGTCAGCTCGCTGCCGAGGCGTTCGGCTACCTCGCCGGGGGTCAGCGCGCCGTCGGCCTGCTGGAGCAGGCCCAGGATCTCGGCCTCGCGCTCGCCGTTGGCCCGCTTCGGGCCGCGGCCTTGCATGGGAGTGCTCATGGAGTTTGCCGGTCCTCCTCTCGTCTTCTACAGTCGTGTAAAACTTCTACGACGGTGTAAAAGCCGCCGTCCCCCGAGTGTGCCATGCGCCCGCACCAGACAGCACGGCCCCCTGGCTGCGCACGGCAGGAAAGGCTTACCGGTGCCCCTCGCCCTCAACCCGCTGGACGCCACATCGCTGCTGACGACGTTCGGCACGGCAGGCGTCTTCCTGGTGCTGTTCGCCGAGACCGGGCTGCTGATCGGGTTCTTCCTGCCCGGCGACTCCCTGCTGTTCACCGCCGGGCTGCTGTGCACCACCGGCGCGCACGGCCTGCACCTGTCCCTGCCCCGGGTGCTTGTGGCGGCCGCGGCCGGGGCGCTGCTCGGCGCGCAGGCCGGCTACCTGATCGGCCGCCGCGCCGGACGGACCCTGCTGACCCGGGCCCGCAACCGGCACCTGATCGACGGCATGACCCGGGCCGAGGACCTGCTCGCCCGGTACGGCCACGGCAAGGCGATCGTCTTCGCCCGCTTCATCCCGGTCGTACGCACCGTGCTCAACCCGCTCGCCGGTATCGTCCGCGTACCCGCCCGAACCTTCGCGCTCTGGCAGATCACCGGCGGCCTGGCGTGGACAGTCGGGCTCGTCCTCGGCGGCTACGCCCTCGGCGAGACCGTCCCCGACGTCGACCGCTACCTCCTCCCCATCGTCGGCGTCATCGTCGCCGTGTCCCTGCTGCCGCTGGCCCTGGAACTGCTCCGCTCGCGCCGTCGTACCGGCACGGAAACGAGCCGGGGGCCCGCCGCATGAAGATCACCTTCCTGATCCACAACGTCTACGGGATCGGCGGCACCATCCGCACCACGCTCAACCTCGCCACAGCCCTGGCCGGCCGGCACGAGGTGACGGTGGTCTCGATGCTGCGCCACCGTGCCGATCCCCGCTTCGCCGTCGACCCCCGCGTGACCGTCGTGCCCCTGGTCGACATCCGCCCGGACTCCGCCGACGCGGCCGACCCGCTGACGCACGAGCCGGCCCGCGTCTTCCCCGCCGCGGAGAAGCGGTACAAGCAGTACAACCGCCTCACCGACCAGCGCGTCGAGCAGTACCTGAGCACCTGCGACGCGGACGTCATCATCGGGACCCGGCCCGGCATCAACGTCTACCTGGCCCGCCTCGGCCCTGCCCGCGCCCTGCGCATCGCACAGGAGCACCTCACCCACGACGGCCACAGCAAGAAGCTCCGCGCCCACCTCGCCCGCTCGTACCGCGAGCTGGACGCGGTGGTCACCACCACCGAAGCGGACGCCGCCGCCTACCGGGCGAAGATGAGCCTGCCCGGCGTACACATCCTCGCCATACCCAACAGCGTCCCCGACCCCAGCCTGCCGCCCACGCAGGAGACACCGAAGGTGATCGCCGCAGCCGGCCGGCTGGTCCGCGGCAAGCGGTTCGACCTGCTCATCGAGGCGTTCGCGCAGGTCGCCGCCAAGTACCCCGACTGGACGTTGCGCATCTACGGCACGGGAACCGACCAGCAGCGGCTCCAGCAACTCATCGACCAGCACGACCTGGGACGGCAGGCGCGGCTGATGGGCGCGGTCTCACCGATCGAGGCCGAGTTCGCCAAGGCCTCGATCGTCGCCTCCGCCTCCGACGCCGAGTCCTTCGGCATGACGCTGGTCGAGGCGATGCGCTGCGGCGTACCGGTCGTCGCCACCGACTGCCCGCTCGGCCCCGCCGAGATCATCGACGACGGCGTCGACGGCCGCCTGGTCCCCCTGCGCGACCCGCAGGCCCTGGCCTCCGCGCTGTGCGACCTGATCGCCGACGAACCCGGCCGGCTCCGCATGGGCCAGGCCGCCCGCCACGCCGCCGAACGCTTCGACCCCGCCCACGTCGCCCGCGCCTACGAGGAACTGCTCACCAACCTCGCCGCCTCCCGGCGCTCCCGCACCTGGCAGCGCCACAGGGCCCGCTGGCGCAGCCGGGCGCGCCGGGCCCTGCGCCGACTGCGCCGCTGAGCCCGCCCGCACCGCACGACAACCACCGCCCGCACCGCGTCACAGAAACGGACCCAGATGAGCGCCATCAGCATCGGCCAGGCCGCAGTCCTGGGAGTGGTCGAAGGAATCACGGAATTCCTCCCCATCTCCTCCACCGGCCACCTGAAGATCACCGAAGGGCTGATGGGCATCCCCGTCGACGACACCTCGGTCGTCGGCTTCACCGCCGTCATCCAGGTCGGCGCGATCGCCGCCGTGCTCGTGTACTTCCTCAAGGACATCGTGCGCATCGTCTCCGCCTGGGGCCGCGGCATCCGCAACCGCGATGAACGCCACCACCACGACTACAAGTTCGCCTGGTGGGTCGTCTACGCGACCATCCCGGTGGTCGTCGTCGGCCTGGCCGCCAAACCACTCATCGAAGGCCCGCTCGCCTCGCTGTGGGTGGTGGCCGGCTCCCTGATCGTGGGCAGCGTCGTGATGTGGGCGGCGGACCAGATGGGCCGCCACAAGCGCGGCGAGGACGACACCAGCCTCAAGGACGCCATGCTGGTCGGCAGTTCGCAGATCCTGGCGCTCCTCTTCCCCGGGTTCTCCCGCTCCGGCGCCACCATGTCCACCGCCCTCGTCCTCGACCTCGACCGGGTCGCCGCCACCCGGCTCTCCTTCTTCCTCGGCATCCCCGCACTGACCGGCGCCGGACTGTACGAACTGAAGGACGCCGTGGGGTCCGGGGCCGCCGCCGCTCCACTCGTCGTCGGGACCGCCGTCTCCTTCGTCGTCGCCTACGCCTCCATCGCGTGGCTGCTGAAGTTCGTCGCCAAACACTCCTTCAACGCCTTCGTGATCTACCGCGTCGTCGTCGGTGTGCTGCTGTTCGGCTTGCTCGCCACAGGCGTGCTCAACGCATAGCGGGGTTCAATTGACCGGCCACAGGCTCACCATCTGCTCGTTGCTGTTGTCGTAGCTTCCATGGACGGCGGCGAGCGTCGCACCGTCCGGGCTGAAGGCCATGCCGCCGACGGCATGACGGGTGCGGCCTGTGGTGAGGGTCGCGGTGATGCGACGGTCGGCCACGTCCCACAGCGTCAGGGAGTCACGGCCGACAGCGAGAGTCCGGCCGTCCGGGGCGAAGGTGACGACCATGCCCGAGGCCCCTGTGAGCGTGGTCGGCTGACGTGAAGCGGTGTCCCACAACTGCACCACGCCGTCGCTGCTTCCGGTCGCGAGGGTGCCGTCGCGGCTGAATGACAGCGAGTACACGATGGTGCCCGCGGCGGTCAGGGTGCTGGTGATGCGCTTCTCAGGTACGGAGATCAGCCGGACCGTTCCGTGGTCCTGGCCATCCTGACCGCCGACGGCAAGCGTGTTGCCGTCGGGGCTGAACGCGAGCGCGTAGATCGGACCGTCGCTGATGGTGAGCTCCCCGATGGTGCTGCGGGTGGCGATGTCCCAAAGAGCGACCTCCTGGTCCTCGCTCGTGGCACCCGCGCTGACCACGGCAAGTGTGCCGCCGTCAGGGCTGAACGCCAGATCGGCTCCTCCATTGACTGCGTTCTGTCCGGTCAATGTAGTGATGGTGTCGCTGAGCTGGCCTGTTTCCGCGTTCCGGAGCTCGAACACGTGATTGCCGGACTGCATGCCGGCGCCACTGGCCACAAGGGTCCCATCAGGGCTGAATGCGACTGCGGACACTCCGAGGCCTGTCGCAGGGAAGGTGCGCACCGGCCGGCCGTTGGTTGTGTCCCAGAGGCGGATGCTTGCCGACGAGCCGTCGCCGACAACGGTCGCCAGGGACTGCCCGTTGGGCGCGAAGGCGAGCGAGTTGTTGCCGGTGAAAGCGTCCTCGAGGTTCAGCTTGGGTTCGACCGCGGCCGGAAGCCCGTTGGAGCTCTGCGATGTGACGGGGGCCGTACTGCCGTTCTGCGAGCTTTGGTTGTCGGTCCGGGCGGGGAAGTTCTGGTACCCCCAGAGACCGAGGAGGAGCAGCAGCGGTACGGCCATGGCCAGTGGCAGTCGCAGCTTCTGCATGAGCCGGTGGCCGCCGGGCCGGCCCGCTCCCTCTTCCAGGGAGTGGTCGCCCTCACGCCGGGGTCCCGGCCCTGACGCCGGTCCTTGTGGCGGCTCCGACGGGGGTTCGTCGGTGTGGCAGATCTCCCGGATACGGTCGGAGATCGCCCGACGCAGGGCAAGGCTGAGGAGGATGGGAAAGACGACGGGTGCGGCCATGCGTAGCAGGTGTCGCTGCTCTGTGCGGCAGACCGCGCAGTCGCCGCAGGTGGGGCAGGTATCCACGTGCTGCTGGACCAGCAGGGCCAGTTCGGCGGTGAAGGCGGTGCCGTGGTCCCGCTCGTGCGTCTCCAAGAGCGCACGCAGCTCGGGGCAGTTGGTGCGGTCGCCACGTACCAGCAGGAGCAGTCCGAAGTAGCTGCCGACCTTCTTGGTGAGATCTGTGCAGCGATTGCTCACGGTCTTGGAGTTCTTGCCGAGGTGTTCGGCGATCTCGGCGGGCGGCAATCCCTGGGTGAACCGCAGCCGGAAGAGCTGCTGCTCGCTCTCGCTCAAGGCGTCCTGCACTGCAGCGATCAGACGGCGAGCCTCGTTCGTTCTGTCCGGGTCGTCACGGACCTCCAGCTCCCGGGACAGCGCACGGTCGTTCAGCTCCGCCACCCCGGCCTCGTCCGCGGCGGGACGCTCACGGTGTTTGCGCCAGTACGCCTTGACACGGTTGCGGGCGACACCGCGCAGCCACGGACCGAGCAGGCCGGGCGGCGGCAAGGTGCCTTCTCGTTCGAGGTAGCTGAAGGCATCAGCGAAGGTCTCCTGGACCACGTCATCGGTCCCGGCCAGGTCACCGTCCATGGACGAGGTCACCAGGCGAACGATTGCATTCCCATGCCGGCGGGTGATCTGTTCGTAGATCTCGTTGCGGGCCGAGGCGCTGGGCCGGGGATCCACCTCGAGCGCGGCCAGCAGAGTCGCGTCGTGATCGGGCGTCCCCGTGCTCTCCAGGGTCATGGGATCAGGCACCGGACGGTCCCCTTCGGGGCCCTCAGCCGGACGGCGGAGCCGCGCCCAGGAAAAATCTTGAAAGAATTCTGCGCCCGTCCCGGGAAAAGCGGGAACTCGCCGACCTGTTCCTCCGTACGGCCCCGAGCCCGAGGAGGCAACCATGAACCGTACGGCAGCCCAGACCCTGGTGTCGTCCCGGACCGGCGCGGGACGCGGCGGGAGGCGGACGGCATGACGAGCACCGCGGGGAGGCTGGTCGCCTCCGGTGCGGCAGGAGGTCCTACGGCGGCCGTCGCCATGCAGCACGGCTGGGCCGGGGTGGCTGTGACCGTGGCGGTCACGCTCGGCGCGGCCCTACTCGCCGGGCACGGCAAGGACCTGGTGGCCGGGCTGTTCGGGTGGCTCAGCCCGCCGCATCTTCGGCTCCTGCGCTGGTTGCTGCGTAAGGACCACGTGGCAGGGCCACTGACCACCAGCCAGCTCATCGCTCTCACCACCGCCCTTCACGGCCAGGAGGCCGACGTCGAGCCCCAGGCGCCGGCGGCCGGATTGTCGCCGGGTCAAGGCACGGCGGCAGAGCGGCCGCGGCGGGGCACTGGCTCTCAACGGCGCAACCGCAGAGAGGGCAGGCCCATACAGTAGGACAATTCCCTTATGGGGAGCAGGGTTTGCGGGAAATGTGCGGGTCGCGAATCCTGGGGACCTGCCAGGGGACGCCGCCAGGGCGTAGGGCGTCAGCAGCGCCTGAGGCGGCGCCCCGTGCCGTCGGGACCGCTGTCGCATTCGCGGCCGCGCATGCCTTCATCGCCATGCTGCTGGAGTTCAGTCCTCTTCAGGGGGTGGCGGCTTCAGCACCGGGTCGTCCATGCGCACCAGGCGGTAGCCCTGGCTCCTGCCCGCCGGCCGGCCTGGGCGGCGTGGGCGGTAGGTGGTCGGTACGAAGTGCTTGGACCTCCGTGGCTGGAGCTTGCGCGCGGCCCGCGTCATCGCGGCAAAGACAGGTGAGGTGCTGCACAGTTGCCGGAAGCCCCATTGGGTGAGTCCCGCCCATCGTGCGGCGGTCTGCCAGGTCTCGCCCTGGCTGATCGCCAGGGCCGCGACGCGGACCATGGCGGGCGTGGTGGCGCCACCAGGCCGCAGCCCATGGGCATCGGCCAGCGAGGCCGCCGAAGCGACGGCGGTCGCAAACGCGGGATCCTGGTCGAGCCAGGTCTGCAGGATCCGGTGCGGCACCCCTGCCCACACCGCGGCGGCCTCCCGCCCCAGGCCGTGGGCCACGGCCTGCAGCACGTCAGCCATCCTGGACACGGTCGCGTCCCGCTGACTGGGCTTCTCACCGGCGGCTTTGCCCAGCTCGCGTTCCATCCCCTCGCGTGCACGCAGCCACGCCACCACCTCGGCGGCCGCGCCATCGGGCTCCGGAGCGCTGCGGTCACCGGACTCGCCCGCTGCTTCCCGCGTACGGCTGCCGCTGTGCGGCACGCGTGCGCGTACCTTCGGCAGCCGGCCCTCGGGCAGCGCAGCGCGCGCTGAAGTCTACTGAACTGTAGACACGAAAGGCTGCCCTTATGTCGCGCGTGCGGATCGGAGGGGCGGCACCGTCACCGCAGGGTCACGGGGCAGTGAGAGGGGTCTTCCCCCTGCGCCACCTCGACCCCGTCGTGCAGCCAGATCGCTCCGGTGAAGGACGAGAGGGCCGCGGCACCGCACAACAGGACCACGGTCAGCAGAGCAGGAGCCAGGCGGCGGGTGGGGGCCTGGGCGAGAAGGGCCTTGACCCGGGCCGGCACCGGACCGCTGGTCGCACCCGTGGCGAACGTGGGCAGTTCGCTGCGCTCCCCGTTCCGGGTGACGGCCAGGGCCGCCCTGCCGACCGCCTGCGCCGTCAGCGTACGGTCGCCGGAGGCTTTGGCCGCAGCCTCGTCTGCGGCCCGCTCGGCGGCGAACGACACTTGCGGGACAACGGCGGCGAGTCCCGGATGGCACCAGCCGGCCAGTTGGGCGACCGCCAGGAAGATGTGGTGGCGCCCGGCGAGGTGGGCACGCTCGTGAGCCAGCAAGGGCTCGCGCTCCTCGGGCGCCAGGGCGCGGAGCATGCCGGTGGTCACCACGATCCGGCCGGGGCGGCGCCGCGTGCCGGGCAGGGCGTAGGCGTCCGGCCGGGGATCGTTGAGCACGCACAGGCCCCCGGCCTGCGGGACGTCGGCCACATCACCGTGCGCGGTGCGGAACCTCCGCACTTCCGAGACCGCGCGCCGCACACCGATGACGCAGGTGACCACAAGCGCCCCCG
Organism: Streptomyces sp. PA03-6a; assembly: GCF_033792765.1. Lineage (NCBI taxonomy): Bacteria > Bacillati > Actinomycetota > Actinomycetes > Kitasatosporales > Streptomycetaceae > Streptomyces > Streptomyces sp. PA03-6a. Next base: position 8,596 of record NZ_JARAVK010000001.1, read on the forward strand.
CGGCCAGAGCCGAGACGGCCATCACGACAAAGCCCGGTCCGGCCTCGAGCGGCTGGATGACCTCCGCCAGCTCCGCCACGGCCGGCACCTTCAGGGCCATGGGGAGCAACAGCACTCCCAGGCAGGCCACGACCCCGATCGCCAGCGCCGCGGAGGCCGAGGTGACCACCCACAACGCGATCTCGGGCCGCACCTGAAGCACGGCCCGCCGGGCCAGCGGCAGCAGGACGAACGGCAGCAGCAGCGGAAGCAGCAGCAGGGCGATCACTCGCCGTCTCCCTCCAGTAGGCGCCGGAGCTCGGCCTCGTCGGTGGGGCTGAGCCCTTCCACGAACCGCGCCAGCACCCGCCCGTGATCGTCGTCCCTGTCCAGCTCCCGGTGCATCCGACGGGCGGTCAGACCATGGGAGTCCTCCACGGGGAAGTACACGAAGCCACGCCCGCCGGGGCTGCGGTTCACCACCCCCTTCTCGTGAAGCCGGGCCAGCAGGGTCGCCACGGTGGTCCGCGCCAGGGGCTGCGGCATCGCCTCCCTGACCTGCGCCGCCGTCTGCGGCTTCCCCGCCGCCCACAGCGCCGCGAGCACGCTGGCCTCCAACTCGCCCGCAGGCCGCCGCTCACCGTCCGCGTCCGCCATGGAACCGTCCTCTCCCCTGGATCGTCTACAGTGTTGTAGACGAACTCTGGCCTGTCGACACAGGTCGCCGGCCGGCCCTGACGCCACCCCTGAAACAGGCTCTGGCAGACGGCAACCGGCACCCACCCATTATCCAAGGGGCCCGCGCCGATGATCCTCCCCCACCCCGCATCACCGCAGGCAGCGGACCTGGCCGTGAACCTCCTGGACGCACAGTCCCTCCTCGCCGCGTTCGGAACACTCGGCATCGCGATCATCCTGTTCGCCGAGACCGGCCTGCTCATCGGATTCTTCCTGCCCGGCGACTCCCTGCTGTTCACCGCCGGACTCCTGTGCGCCGGCTCGGCCGGCAGCCCAGGCCGCCTGTCGCTGCCCTGGGTCCTGACCGCCGCCGCGGCCGGAGCACTGGCCGGAGCCCAGACCGGATACCTCCTGGGACGGCGCGCCGGGCCGGCCTTCCTCACCCGCGTGAAATCCCCCAAGATCCACGACGGCGCCGTCAGAGCGGCAGAGATCCTCCAACGCTACGGATACGCGAAGGCGATCGTGCTCGCCCGCTTCCTCCCCATCGTGCGGACCGTCCTCAACCCACTCGCCGGCATCCTCGACGTCCCGGCCCGCGCCTTCGCCCTGTGGCAGATCCTCGGCGGGCTGCTGTGGACCGTCGGCCTGGTCCTCGGCGGCTACGCACTCGGCGCATCCGTCCCGAACGTCGACCGCTACCTCCTGCCGATCATCGCCCTGATCGTCGTCATCTCCCTGATCCCCGTCGGCCTCGAACTACTCCGTTCCCGGCGCACCCGCCGCGCCGCGGAGAGCGCCTGAGCCGCCCATGACCAGCCACAGCACACGCACCCACACGGCAGCCGAAGCCGCCCCAGCCACACCGAGCCGGTCTGTCCTCCGCTGTGCCCTCGCGGCCGCGGTCGCCTTCGGTGCCCTCGCCGCAACCGTCCTGGTCCGCGGAACCAGGACGCTTCCAGCAGAGCTGGGCATTCACCGGCTGCTGCTGGAAAACCGCACCTCCCCGGTCGTGACCGCCCTGCGCGCCGTGACCGCCACCGGGACCGGCGTCTACCCCTACCTCCTGGCCCTGGCCGGCGGCCTGATCGCCGCGCCTGCCGCAAACGCCCTCGCCGCACGGCGGCCGGCGACCCGCACCGCGCTGCTCTGCCTCGCCTTTGCCGGATGGCTGGCGCTCGGGCAGGCGGTCAGGTTCGCGCTCATGACGACCATCGCCCGGCCGCGGCCACCAGGCGACGACTGGATCACCCACGCCTCCCGCTGGTCCTTCCCCTCCGGCCACGCCACCACCTCGGCCATGGCCGCAGGCCTCCTCGTCGCCGCGCTCCTCGCCCGCCGCCCACCCGCGTGGAGACCGTGGGTCGCCCTGACGCTGTGCTGGGCCGCGCTGGTGGGAGTGAGCCGGCTCTGGCTCGGCGTGCACTGGGCCGGCGACGTGGTGGGCGGCTGGCTGCTGGCCACGGCCTGGATCCTCCTCGGGTGTGTGATGGCCGCAGCCTCAGGGCTCCTGACCGCACGAACCGGGGCGAGAGGCTGACCGCAACTGGGTTGGCAGTCGGGCGAGTCGAACCAGGCACGGAACCGCGCCGCCCGTGCGGGTGATCCGCCGGCCGGTTGAGGCGCTGGCGGGCCGTACCAACGGCTCCGGCCCCTGCCCGACGGGAAGTCAGGCAGGGGCCGGATGTTGGTAGCGGGGGAGGGACGGGAACCACGCGACCTCCGGGTCATGGGCCCAGCGAACTACCCACTGCTTGTGCGGCAGGCCGCTCAGCGCTGCGGGACAGCGACGCTGTTCAGGCAAGGCTCGCAGTCGGCCGGACGATGATCTCGCTGACGTCGACCTCCGAAGGCTGGCTGATCGCGTAGGCGATGGCTTCGGCGATCGCCGAAGCAGGGATGGACACCTTGCGGAAGGCACGCATCTCGTCGCGGCCCGCCGGGTCGGAGATGGATTCCGCCAGCTCGGATTCCGTGACGCCTGGCGAGAGCGTGGTGACGCGGATGTCACCGCCCACTTCCTGGCGCAGTCCTTCGGAGATGGCCCAGGCAGCGTGCTTCGTGGCGCAGTAGACCGCCGCCGTGGGCGTGACGGAGTGAGCGCCGATCGAAGCGACGTTGACGAACTGGCCGTGGTGCTGGTCCTGCATGATCGGCAGTGCTGCGGCGATACCGTGCAGGAGACCGCGGATGTTGACGTCGATCATCCGGTTCCACTCGTCGACCTTCGAGGCCTCGAGCTTCGAAAGGGGCATCACACCGGCGTTGTTGACCATGACGTCGATACGGCCGTGCTTGACGTGTGCGGTCTCGACAAAGCGTCGGACGTCTCCGGCCTCGGTCACGTCGAGGGTCTCGTACTCGGCGCTGCCGCCGTCCGCCTGGATTTCCTCAACCACGGCTTTGAGGCGTTCCGTGCGGCGGGCGCCGAGTACGACGTGGTGGCCGCGAGTGGCGAGCAGGCGGGCAGTCGCTTCGCCGATTCCGCTGCTGGCGCCGGTGATGAGGACGATCTTTCGGTCGGTCGAGACAGACATGGGAGTGCCTTTCCGGGATGAGGATGAGGATCAGGGAGCGATGCAAGGTGTCGTGCCGTGCCGGATACAGCGGCCGACTGGAGCAGTTGGCGGGCGTTCACGCCGACCGGTCGGGCTGTTCCCCTTCGCGGAACAGCAACAGGTGCTCGTGATGGAGCACACCGTCGCGGACATCGCCTGTGGCGGTGAAACCGGTGTCGTCGACGTAGTCGATGTGGTTGCCGACGACGGTGTAGCGGCCTGTGTAGGCGCTCTTCCGGTTGCCGCGGGCCTCGTCGTAGCGTCCGTTTGCGAGCAATTCCTGCCGGATGAAGCCGTCTGCGGTCACCCACATGCCGACGTACGGGTGCGGCGGCTTGGGGGAGTTGTTGGTGGTCATGTCTCCACGGTGCGCTCCGCCGCAACGGGCTTCCAGGTCGCGGTCCACCCAGGGTGATGCGGTCCTGGGAGATGCGCACCCACCTTGTGGCGGGCCTGGGATGCAGCCGTGGAGTACGACCTCGGCGGCCGCCGGTAGGCGGCCTTGAGCGAGGGGCATGGACCGCGGGACAACTGGTCGGCAACCGGGTGGGGCTGGTCGCCCTGAGGCACCAACCCCACCCGCCGGGGTCAGATCGCCTGTGCCGTCGGCAGGATGGTGATCTCGGTGAGGTTGACGTGGCGGGGAACCGCGGACATGAACGCGACAGTTTCGGCGATGTCGGAGGACTGCAGGCAGTCGATGTCGCGGATGAGGTTCGCCATCAGGGTGCCGGCGTCGGCGTCCGTGACGTGGTCGGGCAGTTCGGTGTCGACCATGCCGGGCTCGATGGAGGCCACACGGACCATCTTGGGGCCGAGTTCCACCCGGAGCAGCCGCGTGAGGTGGCTGATGTAGGCCTTGGTGCCGGAGTAGATCGAGAACTTCTCCAGGATGCGGGTGGCCGCGATGGAGGAGGTGTTGATCAGGTCGGCAGGCTTGCCCTGAGCTGCGGAAGCCGTCAGTTGCGGCAGGAACGCGGCGATGACGTTCATGACGCCGGTGACGTTGAGGTCGATCTGACGCTGCCACTCGTCGACCTTGAGTTCCTCGATGCCCGAGATCAGCTGCACTCCGGCGTTGTTGAAGACGAGGTCCACCGTGCCCAGGTCGCGCGCGATCCGCTGAGCCGCTTCCGTGACAGCGGCGCGGTCCGTCACGTCGACGACGTACGCGCGAGCGGTGCCGCCGGCGTTCTCGATGTGCTTGACGACGCTGTCGAGCTTGTCCTTGCGGCGTGCCAGGACGGCGACCTTGGCGCCCAGAGCGGCAAGGTGTTCGGCGGTGGCGGCGCCCATGCCGCTGGAGGCGCCGGAGACGACTGCGACACGGCCGTCGAGCGGAGAGCCCGAGAGGAGAGTGGACATGGCAAATTCCTTCGGAATGGAGGGGAGTGTGCGAGGGGGTACAGGTCGGGGTGGAGCCGCCTCTCGCGCGGCGCAGCCTTGCCGGGGCTCGTCAGGGGGAGACCGGCCCGGCCGGGGCTGCTGTGCGGGTGGCGCGCAGTGGCGAGGAAGTCTTCGGCGGGCCCGCGTTACACGGCGACGTCGTGCGCGGTGGCCGCGGACTTCTCACGCCAGGGGGCGAGGTCGTCCTGGATCCGCTGGAGCTTGACCTCGAGACGCTCCAGGGTGTCGCGGCCCAGGTAGAGGTGGGTGGGCAGCTTCTCACCCGACGCCGCCTGGACGATCAGCGCAGCGCCCTTGGCCGGGTCGCCCAGCTGGGCGTGGTTGGCCCTGTCGATCCAGTCCAGCGTGACGTGGGCCGGGGTGTCGTCGTAGTCGGCGATACGCATGGCGGCCACTGACAGGGAACTGGCGTCGAGGAAGTCGGTGCGGAACACACCCGGCTCCACGACCATCGACTGGATGCCGAACGGCGCCATCTCGGCCGAAAGGGCCTCGCTGATCCCGGCCACCGCGAACTTCGACGCCGAGTACAGGCTCACACCGGGCTCGCCCTCGAAACCGGAGCGTGAACCGATGTGGACGAGCCTGCCGGAGCCCTGGCCGCGCATGACCGGCAGTACGGCGCGGGTGACGTTGATCAGACCGAACACATTGAGGTCGAAGAGCGAGCGCGCCTCCGCGTCCGTGATCTCCTCCAGGGCACCCAGCAGGCCCCGGCCTGCGTTGTTCACCAGCACGTCGATCCCGCCGAAGCGTTCGACCGCGGCCTGGACGGCGCCGTTGATGCCGGCCGTGTCGGTGACGTCCAGCGCGACGGCCAGCACCCGGTCGGACCCCTTGAGGTCGTCCGGGACGCGGTCCGGATTACGGACCGCGACCACCACGTTGTCGCCATTTGCCAGCGCGGCACGGGCGATTTCCACGCCGATACCGCGGGATGCTCCGGTGACGAACCAAGTAGTCATTTTCAGGCCTCTTTCTTCCGTGTTTTTCATTCACGTGTTCCGGGTTTTCCCCGACGCATCCGATTCTGCGGAATTCTGCGAGCGGCAGGAAGGCCGGAAGTTTCCTGGGAGAAAAATTCCCAGGCTGCGCGCGGCCGTCATCCCGTCAGCCGCGGAGCCCGCCACGCCCGTGCCCCCCCACCACGGGGACGGAGCCCCAGCGGTGCCACGGGGGCTCGGATTCCTGGGGGAACCGCACCCACTCTCCGGACCGCCACACGAGGCCCAGCCGCCCTAGCCTCGGCTCATGGACACAGACAGCCGCCCCGCGGGCGAGAACGCGCTGGGAGGCTTTCTCCGGGCACGGCGCGCCCAGCTACGCCCGGAGGACGCCGGACTCCCCACAACCGGCCGCCGCAGGGTGCCCGGTCTGCGCCGCGAGGAAGTAGCCACTCTGGCGGGGGTGAGCACCGACTACTACGTACGGCTGGAACAGGGCCGCGAACGGCACCCCTCACGCCAGGTGCTCGATGCCGTGGCGAAGGCCCTGCGCCTGGACGACGATGCAGTGGCGCACCTGTTCCGAGTGGCGATTCCCACCCCACGCCGTGCACGCCGGGCGTCGCGCGTCGAACGCGTCAGCCCCCATCTGCAGCGGCTCGTGGACACCTGGAGTCACACGCCTGCCTACGTACTGGGGCACGCCATGGACATCCTCGCCCGCAACCAACTCGCGGGAGCCCTGTTCGCGGGCTTCAAGACCTGCGACAACCTGATGCGCATGACGTTCCTGGATCCGGCCGCGCATCACTTCCACCGTGACTGGGACCGCGCAGCCGAGTCGTCCGTGTCCGCACTGCGACGGGCGGCCGGGATCGACCCCGACGATCCGCGGCTGGTCGAACTTGTCGGTGAACTGTCACTGAAGAGCGAAGAGTTCCGGTATCTCTGGGCCCGTCACGACGTCAGGGGCAAGACCCGCGAGGCGAAACGCTTCCACCATCCCGAGGTCGGCGACCTGGAGCTGCACTACGAGGCGTTCGCCGTGAACAGCGCACCCGGCCAGCAGGTCGTCATCTACCAGGCCGCGGTCGGCAGTGCGTCAGCCGACGCTCTCGCGCTGCTCGGTTCGCTCAGCGCACGGACAACCGCAGACCGCCCCGTGTCCCGCGGACGGCCCGACTGAGGACGAGAAAGGCGGGGGGATTTCGGGGATCCCGGGGAAAGTGGCACGCGAACAATGCGAGTGCTACGACGCACGAGAGCCGTCCGTCGTTTCCTGGGTGCGACAGGGCCACCTTAACCACTCCACACCCACACCGACGTCGCGGAGAATGACACTATGAGCCAGATCGTGGAACTGGGAGACTTCCTCCGTTCGTGCCGAGGCCGGCTGAGTCCCGCGGACGCGGGAATGCCGAGGACGTCCCGGCGGCGCGTCCCCGGCCTGCGCCGCGAGGAACTCGCCCAGCTGGCCGGAGTCAGCTCCGACTACTACACACGCCTGGAACAGGGACGCAGCCGCACCGCCTCGCCCGAGATCCTCGAGTCGCTCGCAACGGCACTGCGCCTGGACGACACCGAGCGCGAGCACCTGTTCGATCTCGCCAATCGCCGTCCGACTCAGCGGCGCGCGTCCCGGCCCACCCCGGCCGAACGGGTCAGCCCGGCCGTCCGTCAACTGCTGAGCACCCTGGACTCGGCCGGCTGCCCCGCCTTCGTCCTGGGCCGCCGCACCGATGTGCTGGCCGCCAACCCACTCAGCCGTGCACTGATCGCCGACTTCGCCACCATGCCGGCGGGCGAACGCAACCAGACCCGGTTCGTCTTCCTCGACCCCGCCGCCCGGGAACTGTACGCCGACTGGGACACCGTCGCCGCGGACACCGCGGCCATGCTGCGCATGGACGCCGGACGCCACCCGGACGACCGGCAACTGCGCGAGCTCGTCGGTGAAGTCGCCGCACGCAGTGCAGACTTCCGTGTGTACTGGGCGGAGCGCAGGGTGCACGAGCGCACCGAGGGGACCAAGGAATACCACCACCCGGTCGTCGGTGACCTCACCGTCACCTACCAGGCCCTCAGCCTTCCCGGCGACAGTGAGCAGACCCTGTTCATCTACAGCACCGAACCGGGCTCCTCCTCCGAATCCGCCTTGCGGTTCCTCACGACGTGGTCGAACGCATCCCCGGGCGGCCAGCCCCGGGCGGCGGCAGCACTTCGTTCAGCGAGCTTCGCGAAGTGAACCGCGGCGAACGGCCGAGCCTGATGAGCCGAGCACGCAAGTGCTCCCGCCGGGCCTGGCCGGTCGTCGGGTCAGTCCGGTGAGCCCGCCAGGCGGGACAGGGCTCTCACCAGCCCTGGAACGGTCATTCACCGGTCACGTATCGTTTCGGGCTAGCCTGAGGGGATGAGTGGCATCACCCCCTTGGGAGAGTTCCTCAGAGCACGGCGGGAAGCGCTCAAGCCACAGGACGTGGGGCTGCCGGAGCACGGCCGCCGACGGGTCCCGGGACTGCGCCGCGAGGAAGTCGCCCTGCTCGCCGGGGTCAGCTCCGACTACTACATGCGCCTGGAACAGGGCCGCGAGACCAGCCCCTCACCGCAGGTCGTCGATGCCGTCGCTACGGCTCTTCGACTGGACGACGAGGCCACCGAACACCTGCGCAGGCTCACCCGAGCACTCCACGAACGCCGTACCCCCGTGATCAAGAGCGACGAGGTCAGCCCGCAGTTGCTCCGGCTTCTCGACAGCTGGCCCGACACCCCCGCCTTCGTCCTGGGGCCGGCCCTGGACGTTCTGGCGCACAACGACCTCGCGGCCGCGCTCCACAGCGGCTTCCAGCGGTTCGACAATCTCGCCCGCATGGTGTTCCTCGACCCCGCCGGCCGCGATTTCTATCAGGACTGGGACAGGGCGGCCCAAGCGTGTGTCGCTGAGATTCGTTCCGCTTTCGGATACGACCCGGGATCTCCGCGGATCACCGAAATCGTGAAAACCCTGTCCACGAAGAGCCCTGAATTCGCCGAACTGTGGTCACGGCACGATGTGAAGCGGAAGACGCAGCAGGCCAAAGACCTGAAGCACCCGCGCGTCGGTGACCTGCAGATCCAGTTCTCCGCCTTCACCGTCAACGAAGCTCCGCACCAGCAGCTGATCGTCTACCAGGCCGAACCTTCCAGTCCCACCGCTGCGGCCTTCGCCGAGCTCCGTTCGAAGGCGGAGGATCACGAGGGCGCGCCGGAAAGCCTGCAGGAGTACGAGCGCGCCGGCGGCGAGCCGAGGCACCATCCATGACAAGAGTCCACTCGAGGTCGAATGACCCCGGTGGGCATACCCTGGCCGTCACACACCCGGGAAAGACCTGGCCTTACACCTCCGGTGCTTCCTGGCCGGACTGAACGTACCGCGAACGACGAGGGCTGCAGTCCGTGATCGCCCGCAGCCACTGCCGTTCGGCAGGCTGGTACGTGTCAGGAGAGATGAACGATGATCACTGTCGACGATCTGCGGGAACACCCCCTCGACCGGATCCACCGGCTGATCGAGCCCGGCCCGGTGATCCTGCTCAACACACAGCACCGAGGCATCCCGAACGTCATGACCAACGGGTTCAACATGATGGTCCGCCATGCCTCACCGCTGATCGGGTGCGTCGTCGGACCCTGGGATCACAGCTACACCGCGCTCCGGGAGACCGGAGAGTGCGTCATCTCCGTCCCCGGCAGCGAACTCGCGGAGACCGTCGTGGACATCGGCAACTGCTCCGGCGAGGACGTCGACAAGTTCCAGACGTTCGACCTGACGCCCATCGCCGGGAAGCATGTCAGTGCACCGCTGATCGCCGAATGCTTCGCCAACGTCGAATGCCGGGTCGCCGACGCCACCCTGGTCGGTGCCTACGACCTGTTCGTCCTGGAAGCGGTCGGTGCCTGGACCGACCCCACCCAGCCGAACCCGCGGATGCTTCATCACCGCGGAGACGGAACCTTCACGCTGGACGGCGAGATCATCGACCTCAAGGACCGGATGACCAAGTGGCAGTACCTGCAGTGACTGCCTCGTGAGGTCGCCCAACCAGTCGGGTCCACAGGCGTGGGGGCCTCGCGTTTGGAATGCGACCTCAGTTGTATCGACGTTTCGGTCACCGATCAGCGAGAACCGGCCGATGCCCGTGTCGATGCAGTCACACCCTTCCGGTGCGAACACGCGTTCCCGTAATCTCCCTTTCTGCATGATCAAAGGGGTCAGGCCTCCCGTCACCCGAGGGCAACACCCCCGTCATGGCACCGGCTGGCGCGGCTTCCGCGCGCATACCGGGCCGGTGACCAGATGCCGAAGCGGCTTCCGCAACCGAGGGGACCATGTTGGACTTCGACACCGCAGCGTCGCGCCATGCCGGCCGTCGCATCGGCCTGCCGCTGGCGGTCGTGGCCGTGACCGCTCTCGCGGCCGGATGCGGCCCGTCGGAGGGGAAGCCGTCCGCGGCTCGCACGACGTCACCGGCCCCCCTCGTCGTGGTGACGGCTCACGCGAGCCCGTCGCGGTCCGAAGCCGAGCCGCGGGGCGGCGGAACAGGCGACGCGGGGACCGCCGCTTTCAAGGACGGTGTCATGGTGCGTGAGCCGGTGCTGAAGGCGACCGGCGACGCCTTCCGGGTCGGCGTCAGGGTCGTCAACACACACTCCGCACCGGCCAGGATCCAGGCCGTCATCCGGCTGACCGGACCCTGGGGGTACAACGCCGTGATTGATGTAGAGACCGACGTTCTGGGGTACGGCGATTCCTACGACGGCGTCTACACCGCGCACGACGAGACTGCGGGTGCGGTGATCCCCGACCGGCCAACGGTCGTGGTGGTCGCGGTCACTCGAACCCGGGCGTGACGCCCCGCGTTTCACTTCACCGCCCTGGCCGCGGGCGCGCGGATACGCCGAGAAGCGGGTCTGCCGACGCCTAGCGCGCCGCTCCGTGGTGTCCGGCCCGCCCTGAACGTCCGAGATAGCAGCTGCCGTCCCGGCCCATCCGGCCTTCCCCCTCCCGGAGGCCGGCGGGGGAGGGCAGACTGGTGGGCATCTGCGCCCCCGCCAAGGCAGTGTGGTGGAGAGAGGGGCGCCGATGGGCAGCGCCGTGCGGAAATCCCCTTGAACGGGCGCCAGTAGACGTGCAGGCTTGCGCGGTGATTCCCGTGCTGGCCCCTGGCTTTCTGAGCTGGGACGAGGTGGAGCCCACCCGTCATCCCTTCGACAGCGTGTCGGCTGCGCAGGTGGTGCGTTCGCTCGGGCCGGCCGGGCGTGTGCCCCGCCGCCCCGACGTTGCTGTGGCCAACCCGGCAATGGGTGCTTGGAGCCACGGCGAGGGCAAACTCTGGGCCGACGCCATGTCTCATGTCCTCGTTGAGCGCTATGGCCGCTGGGCCGTGGGCTGGCGGTGGGCGCACGACGAGGGCGACTTCGACGGTGGGCCGGTCGGGAACTGGTGCTGCCCCCGTCACTCGATCACCACTCCGGACGAGACGCTCGCGCGTGTTGTCGCGGCGCTGTGCGAGTGGCGCGGCTGGCTGGAGAGTCTCGCCGGGTGGTTCGAGGCGTATCCGTTGGACCTGACCGCCGTCGAGGACCAGCGGATCCTGTGGGAACGCGCCGCACGCAACCTGATCCTGCAGGTGACCGACCGCACCGGCTGCGGCAGCGGTTGGCACGGGCACTGTGAGCAAGTGCTCATCTGGTTCCTCAGCCGCTGGGGAGTCGCGCCCGATGCCGCGAAGGAGCTGGTCGGTCAGGCCATCGGCGGTCGGTTCCAGAGCTGGACCGGCCCTGACACGGTGCTCGTCGAGGACATCGCGGAACGGATTGCGCTGTCCCTGCGGCCGAACGACGGCGTGGGCCCCGCCGGGCCCGCGCCGGACCACCTGCAGCGCTGGCTCGAGGTCCGCGAGACGGTGGCGTGGCAGAAGGCGCCGGACGGCGTCACCGACGGCCCGGTGGTTCCCGCCCGCGACGGCGCGGCGGAGGACATCCGCGCCTTCGACGGCGCTGTGGACGCAGCGAGGGCGGATGGCCTGCTCGCCGCCCTGGAACAATCGCGGGACGACGCGGCGCGCGGCGCCCCCCTCAATTTCGAAGTACTGCAGGGTTGGCAGCAGCACGTCCTGGACACACCGCAGCCGCCACCGTTCCGAAGCCTGCCCGCCTTCGCCAAGGGCGGCCGGGAACGCTACGGCATCGCCCCGGACACCCGCGACCGCCTCGACGCCTGCCTGAGCGAGAGCGCAGCCGGCGGCGAGCAGCCTTTGCCCCTGACAGCCCGAGCCGCCCGCGCCTATCTCGACGTCTGCTTCTTCCATCCCTTCGACGACGGCAACGCCAGGTCCGCGTTCCTCGCCCTCGTCTTCGTGCTCGCCCGCGAGGGCGTCGCGTTGAACGGGGTCAGCTTGCTGCGTCGCATCGCCTTCCAGGCCGCCGACCCCCAGGACGCGCTGCTGCTGGCCCGGTACATCGACACCCACCTCGCGGATACTCGGCGCAGCTCGCCGCCCTCGGCTCCTAGCCCGACCGGCAGGACGACACATGGCCCCCCGGCGACTGCAAACCTGCCCTGAAGACCGGCACAGGAAAGACTTTCCTACGCAAGACCCCATTCCGTCACGAATGCGCTGGGGACGCTGTCCGAAGACGCGGTCATGCTCATCGTCGTGGTCTCGGTGGTCGCCTACGTCAGGTCCAGGATGAGCCGGAAAGCACAGAGCTGAGCGGATCTGGTGAGCGATGCGCGTCGGGGCGAAGGCCGCTGAAGCGACCGTTCGTCGTCTGTGCGGCACACTGATTGAGTGCCGCACAGGGAACGGCAGACGGATCAGCGCCTGGAGCGGGCCATTCTGGAGCTGCTGGACCGTCGTGCGCCGACCGCGACGATCTGCCCTTCTGACGCCGCGCGGGCGGTTTACGAAGGGGATGACGACGGCTGGCGCGCGCTCATGGAACCGGCCCGGCGAGCGGCCCGGCGGCTGGCCGCAGCCGGCGAGGTGGAGATTACCCAGGCCGGCCGTCCCGTCGAGCCGGACAAGGCCCGCGGCCCCATCCGTATCCGCCGCCTCCGCTGACCTGTCCCCGGGTCGGCCCGTTGCTGGTAGTCCGGTGGTCTGCCGGTCGTGTGTGGGAGGCGCGCGGTGGGACGCGGTGATCAGGGGGCTGTGGTGGCGGCGCTTGTCGGGGCCGGGCTGTCTTCGGTACGGGCGGTCGCCCTGAACTGGCCCGGCGGTTGTGAGCGTGCCCGGCGGAAGGCCCGGCTGAAGGCGTAGCCGGAGGAGTAGCCGACCGAGGCGGCGATCGCGTCGAGGCTGTCGTGGGTGTCGCGCAGGCGCCGGGCGGCGAGGTCCATGCGCCAGCGGGTGAGGTATGCGCCGGGCGACTCGCCGGTGGCGGCGGCGAAGCGGCGGTCGAGAGTGGCGCGCGAGACTCCGACCTCACGGGCCAGGGCGGCGGTGGTCCATGGTCTGGCGGGCTCCTCGTGGAGCCTGGTCACGGCGGCTCCCACCACCGGGTCGTCCAGAGCCCCGAGCCAGGAGGGGGCGGACGTTCCACCGGAGGTGAGCCAGGCCCGCAGCACTTGGACCAGCAGGACGTCCACCAGTCGGTCGAGGACCACGCCGGTGGCCGCCCGCGGAGCGGCGAGTTCGCGGCCGAGCAGGCGCACGGTGTCCTGGGCCAGCCCGTTCGGATCATCGCCCGAGCGCAGGTGGACCACATCGGGCAGCAGGGTGAGCACCTGCGTCGAGACGGTCCGGTCATGGTCGTAATCGGCGCACAGGATGCGGGCACGTACCGGTCCGGTGCCGATCGACACGGTCCCCGAGCCGGTGAGATGCCAGTCGTCGAACGTGCGGGGCCCCGTGCGGGCCACTGCTGCCGGGTCGCTGCCGAGTGCGTGCGCGGCCCCGCCGGGCAGGAGGACGACGTCACCCGGCATCAGTTGCAGGGGCGGGCCGTCCGGCAGACCCACCCAGACCGTTCCCGCGGTGACCGCGTGAAGCGACGCGCGCGGCGTTGCGGAGGTCCACCACCAGCCCCAGTCCTCGCCGGCCTCGATGCGTGCACCGACAGCTCCCCGCACATCCGACAGGGCCAGTACCTCGGCGAGCAGATCCATGGAGGCAGCCTACCTAAGTGCGGTGAGGCAAACAGATATGTTTTTGCGGTAATGAGCCATCGTTCCGCTCAAGGTCTGCGCCATACGGTGAACGCATGAAGATTTCGGGAAGCACTGTACTGATCACCGGGGCCTCTCGCGGGCTCGGCCGTCACTTCGCCGAGGAACTCCTCGCGCGCGGTGCCAAGGTGTACGCGACCGCACGTGACCCCGAGCGCGTGGACATCGCGGGCGCCGAGCGCCTGCGCCTCGACCTCCTCGACCCCGCCTCCGTCACCGCTGCGGCCGCAGCCGCACCGGACGTCACGCTGCTGATCAACAACGCGGCCATCAGCCTCTACCAGGACCTCGTCACCGGTGACCTGGACAAGATCCGCCGCGAGCTGGACACCTCCTTCTACGGCACCCTCTCGGTCGTACGTGCCTTCGCCCCGGTGCTCGCCGCGAACGGCGGCGGCGCGATCCTGAACGTTCTCTCGCGTCTGTCGTGGCTCTCCTATCCGGGCGCCAACTCCTACGCGGCCGCCAAGGCGGCCGCCTGGAGCCTGACCAACGGCGTCCGCCTGGAGCTGGCGGGGCAGGGCACCCAGGTCACCGGCCTGCTGATGAGCTCGACCGACACGGACATGATGAGCGGGTGGGACATCCCGAAGAACGACCCCGCCGATGTCGTGCGCCAAGCCCTGGACGGACTCGAAGCCGGCGAACTGGAAGTCCTCGCGGACGAGGACACCCGCCTGGCGAAGGCGGCGCTCAGCGCCGACCCGGGCGAGACGTACGGTGCGCTCCTCACGCAGTCAGGAACCCACGGTGACCCGGAGGGCGGCGCCCGGCAGTGAGGCGGAGGGAGTGACGCGCCGCTGCCAGGCCGTCTTCAGCCGCCCACGGCCCTGGGCCACCATCCGCACCCCACGGATGAGGGAGACCCCACTGCCTGTGGGCTGCGCGGTGGGGCCTCGCGAGGGTCCCGGTTCCTGCGTGGTACCGCGCACGAACCGGTCCGGAACGGTGAGCCAGGGCTTCTCCGGCGTCGCCCGACTGCCCGGCCGCGTACGCGAGGTCCTCACCGCGCGGGCGGATGGGCCAACCGCTCACGCGGGCACGGCCGATACGGAGCGAGTGGATCGACTCACCCCCGTGTCAGGCGACCGATGTGTAGTGGGAGGCGTCGCCCTTGATCGAGTAGCTCGCCTTGCCCCCGACGCCGACCGGCACGTCACCCGCGACCGTCACGCGGTGCAGGCGGGCTACTGGTCCTGCGGCATCAGGGCGCGGAACACGAGGAGCACCATCGGGCGGGGATGCGCGGCGACCGGCGCCGGTGCCACACGATCCAACGTCCAGCCCACCGCTTCCACCTGCTCGATCACATCCGAGAGGTCATTCGTCGTCCCGGCCCGAGCAGACTCCAACTCGACCAGCACCGAATACACCTGCCGTCCTGCGCCACGTCGGGAAGCAGCCTCATCCGCCGCTACGACAGCGGCACGCGAACCCCACCGCATCACAGCTCCCTCGGCCCAGTTGCATCGACCGATGTCGTCGTCACCGGTCCGGAGCGATCGTCGTCCATCTTGTCCTTGTGCGGGTACATCCACACGGCTGCACAGATGAGCACTCACGAACACCCCCCTCTGATCTGGAAGCACACGGTACAGCGGTGCTTGATCAACGACCATCGCCAAACGGCCTCGCTCCGTAGGCAGGGGGGACTTCACACCCCCAGGACGTGGCCCGGCAGCGCCGCCCTTGCCGACCGGCCGGGCAGGTCGACGTCCAGCGTGAGGCGGTGTCGTAGGAGGCGTCCCACCCGTCGCTCCACTTGTGTGTAGATGAGCGCGGCGAGACCAAGCACGAAGACAAGGGACACCGTCATCGAAGGCAGTAGTCCCAGCCCCGGGACTGCCTTGAGCAGTCCCTTGGCCAAGGGGATCCCGATGCTTTGGTGGACGAGGTAGAAGGGATACGTCAGTCCGCCGGCTGTGATCAGCCAACGCCACCGCACTCCGGCCCATGGTCCGACACCGGCCAGTGCCAGCAGCGCGAGGCAGAGGGTGAGTATGGCCGCGCACGCGGCCCAGGAGGGCCGCCCCTCGCCACCGGCGTGGTCCGCCACGCGGAATTCCAGCACGGTGAGTGCGTAGCACCAGGCGAAACCCAGCAGCAGCCACAGCAGCAGGTTCTGGCCGAACCTGCGCATCAGGTAGAGCACGATGCCGGCGACGAAGAGGCCGGTGTACCGGCTCAGTACGAACTCGTCGAGCATCGGCGAGTCGACTTCAAGTGCGATGGTGCCGGCCAGGAGCCATGCTCCGCAGAACGCCACCATCCGCCGGTAGGTCAGCCCGAAGACGAGCAGCACGGCCATCAGGAGATAGAAGCGGGCTTCCACCCAGAGCGTCCAGCTCACGCCGCTGACCAGGTCAAGCCCGAGTGGGCCCGGAGCCATCGTCAGGTTTCCCAGGACCGTGCGGGTGTCGATGCGCGTGGCGGCGTCCCAGTGACCCAGCTGCGCGACCACGACGAGGGCGACCACCAGGAGCACCGTGCACCAGTAGGCAGGGAAGAGTCGTGAGACGCGGGAGACGGTGAACTGCGCGGGTGTACGTCCCCAGCCGCTCATGCAGATGACGAATCCGCTGATGATGAAGAAGAACTCGACGCCGAGCCAGCCGTAACCGCTGAGCGTGTGCAGGAGCGGCACGGCGTCCTTGAGTTCGGTCCGCCCCCAGAAGTGTGGGGTGGGCGTGCCCAGATAGTGGTAGGCGGCCACCATGGCCGCTGCCACCAGGCGGAGCCCGTCGATGGCGGCCAGTCGTACCGGCCCCTTCTGCGGTCGGCCGGAGTCGACGGACCCGCTGATCTCAACGGGGCGGTGGCCGTGACTTGAGGCCTGTCGTTCCTTACCGGGATGCACGCTCATGCTGTGTGTGCCTCTTCGTGGATCGCTCGTCGCAGACCATGAACCCCAGCGAGAACAGGGCATGGCCGCGGATTGGTTGGGCGCTCAGGTGGAAACCGCGGACGGTGTGACCGGTGAGCACGTCCAGGACTATACATGCCATGTATACACACGCTGTATAGGAGTGTGTTTCTTTTCCCGGTCTCCACACCTTCATCGGTGGGGTCAGGACGTCGACGCCGACGGAAGCCGCATGCCGACCGCACGTGAGCGTCGATTTCTCCTGCTCAGGCATGTGGCGTCGGCTTCGTGAGCAGGCGTGCGCCGTGGCATCGGCGCCGGGAATCCGGAGAGGGGGCGGTCGGGACCGAGCAGGTACGGCATCCGCTTCACACCGTTCACACGACTCAAGGCCAGGGGATCACCACCCCGCTCAAGCGGTACGGTTGGAGCCACAGCCCGGTCCTCCGCGGCGGATCCGGGCGCGGTGACGCGGCCCGGGTCGTGGCGCCCGCAGGGTGGGGACCCCTACCCGAGCACCTTGCCGTCGGCTGACACGTCCTGCATCAACTCGGCGATGTCGGTGGGGATGGGCGGGACGGCTTCCCGGCGCACCCCGGTCTGCGGCGACCACACCAGGTTGACCGTCAGGTCCGGGTCGAGATCGGGGTAGTCGGACCGGTTGTGGCAGCCCCGCGTCTCCCGCCGCTCCACAGCGCACTCCAGTGTCGCCCGGGCGGCGAGAACGGTGGAGCGGAGGTTGAAGGCGAACGCGAGGTCCTGGAAGCCGCTGATGTCGACGTGCACACCCACGTCCGCCATCCGGGCCTCGATCTCGTCGAGTCCGGCGAGCCCGGCGGCGAGCCCGGCCTCGTCCCGTACGACGCCGGCGTGCTTCGTCATCAGGTGCCGCACCGACCGTTGCAGCCCGCGGACGTTCTGGTCGCCGTCAGCGGCCAGCAGCCGGTTCACCTCCGTCTCCGCGGCGCGGATCGCCCCCAGCGACCGTTGCTGGCCGGCGAGCCCGGCCGAGTAGGCTGCCGCGGCCCGGCCGGCGATCCGGCCGTAGACGAGCAGTTCGATCAGCGGGTTCCCCTCCAACCGGTTCGCGCCGTGCAGTCCACTGGCGGCCTCCCCGATCACGAAGAGCCCGTTGACGTCGGTGCCGTGGTCCTCAGGCCGGACCCAGACGCCGCCCATCGAGTAGTGGGCGGTAGGTGCGACCTCGATCGGATCGCGGGTGACGTCCATCTGCAGGTCCAGCAGGGTCCGGTGCACTTGCGGCAGCCGCGTCAGGACCGTCTCGCGCGGCAGGTGGGACAGGTCGAGCCACACACCGCCGGCCTGGGTTCCGCGACCCTCCTTGATCTCGGTGTAGGACGCCAGCGCGACCCGGTCCCTGCTGGAGAGCTCCATCCGCTCGGGGTCGTAGCGCCTCATGAACCGCTCACCGAGGTTGTTGAGCAGGACCCCGCCCTCGCCGCGTGCGGCATCGCTGACGAGGGTGCCGGCCGCGTTCTCCGGATTGATCAGCCCTGAGGGGTGGAACTGCACCAGTTCGGCGTCACGCAGCCGGGCACCGGCCTCGACGGCCAGGCGGAGGGAGTCGCCGGTGTTCTCGTCGCGACGCGACGACGCACGCCGCCAGATGCGCGTGTGCCCTCCCGTCGCGAGGATCACGGCGTCGGCATGCACGACGTAGCGCGAGCCGTCGACGAGGTCGAATCCATAGGCACCGAACACCGTCCCGTCGTCGACCAGCAGTCGGGTGACGTACAGGTTCGACAGGATGGGAATGGCGAGCCGGTTCGCGTGTGCGCGGAGCACCCGCTGCACCTCCGAGCCGGGGGAGTGGCCTGCGAGGGAGGTGCGTCGGTACGCGGGGGCGCCGAAGTGGCGCGGATCGATCCGGCCGTCGCCATGGCGGTCGAAGTGCATGCCGTAGCGTTCCAAGTCGTGGATCCCGCGTGCGGCGTGGCGGGTCACGACCAGTACGGTGCGTGGGTCGGCCAGCGAGTGGCTCTCCCGCAACGTGTCAGCCGCATGCTGCTCCCACGTGCCGGCGCGGTCGGAGGGGGCCAGCGCCGCGTTGACACCACCGGACGCCAGGACGGTGTGGGCGTCGTCGGCCGCGCGCTTGCCCACCGCGATGACCGCGACACCGGCTTCGGCGACCTCGATGGCCGCTCGAAGGCCTGACCCACCGGTTCCCACCACGAGAACGGACGTCGCGAGTTGGTGTCCGGGCGATGACATGGAACCTCCTGGGACAGCGGACGGGCGATAGGCAGTGCCTGACCCGATAGGGGAGCCGTCCGTGACAGCCCCGGGAAATTCTTCGCTGTGGAGTAAGTCACACGCTTTGCCATCCCTTGCCGGGCAGGGCGACGCCGTGATGGCGATACGGCGGACCCAGGCCCGCCCCCTGCGGGCCTTGCTGCTGGTCGCGAGCGTTCGACCCGGACTCTCACTCTTCACAATAGTGTGCCACGTAAAGTGTGAATGCGGTGGTCGTCCCAGGTATGGTTCGACGGTCGTCCAGCCAGCCGTCGTGGGAGCCGTCCCAGGAACCTCTAGGAGCCGCGTCGCATGACCGCCAGCCCGCTTCCCGTCCTGGTTGGCAGGCATCGCGAGTGTGCGGCAATCGACGACCTGCTGGCCGGCCTGCGCAAAGGTGAGTCCCGGGTATGGGTGATCCGTGGCGAGGCGGGCATCGGGAAGTCGGTGCTCCTGGAGTACGCGGCCACCCAGGCGTCGCGGGTGACGGTGACCCGGGCGCGAGGCATCGAAGCCGACATGGAGCTGCCCTACGCGAGCCTGCACCAGCTGTGTGCGCCGTTCCTGACCGAGGTCGAAGCGTTGCCGGGACCCCAGCGCGATGCCCTCCGCGTGGCATTCGGGATGGCCGCCGGAGACCCGCCAGACCGCTTCCTGGTCGGCCTCGCCGTGCTGACCCTCCTCACCCGGGCCTCGGAGACCCGACCGGTGCTCGTGGTGGTCGACGACGCCCAGTGGCTGGACCAGGTCTCCCTGCAGACACTGGAGTTCGTGGCCCGGCGGCTCCTCGCCGAAGCAGTCGCGATGACGTTCGCCGTACGGGACCCCGAGGGGCGGGCCGCACTGATCGGTCTGCCGGAGATGCGGATCGACGGCCTCGACGCCGCCGCGGCGGGAGAGCTCCTCGAGGCCGCCGTGGGCGGGCGGCTGGAGAAGCGGGTCCGGGACCGGTTCGTGGCCGAGATGCACGGCAACCCGCTCGCGCTGCTCGAGTTCTCCCGCGGCCGCAGCGCCGCCGATCTGGCATACGGGCTGGACTCGAGTTCCCCGGGTGTCCCAGGTGCGGTGTCGAGCCGGATCGAACGGGACTTCGCCAGCCGGCTCGGTTCGCTGCCGGCACCGACCCGGACGCTGCTGCTGATCGCCGCGGCGGAACCGGTCGGTGACGCGCGCCTGCTGGTCCGCGCAGCCGCCTCTTTGAAGATCACTCCCGATGCGGCACCGGCCAAGGCGGCCGGCCTGATCGAGTTCGGCGAGTCCGTCCGGTTCCGGCACCCGCTGGTCCGTTCGGCGGTCTACCACCAGGCCGACCCCGAAGAACGCCGCGCGGTGCACCGGGCGCTGGCTGAGGCCACGGACCCGGTCCTGGATCCCGACCGGCGCGCCTGGCATGCCGCGCAGGCTGTCGGCGGGCCGGACGAGGAGGTCGCCGCAGGTCTGGAGCAGGCAGCAGGCCGAGCGCGGCAGCGGGGCGGCATGGCGGCCGAGGCGGTGCTGCTGGAGCGCGCGGCCGAGGTGACGCCGGACCCTTGGTCCCGGGGACGCCGCGCCCTCGCGGCCGCCGAGGCGCACTTCTCGGCCGCTTCCCCTGACCGCGCCACCGAGCAGGCGACGCTGGCCGAATTGAGTCCCCTCAGCCCCTTGGACCGCGCCCGCCTGGCGCGCCTGCGTGCCAGGATCCTCTTCGCCCGCAGCCGCAGCGACGAAGCGGCACCGCTGCTCCTCGACGCCGCCGCACAGTTCACCGCTGCCGGATCGCCTCTGGCGGGGGAGACCTACCTCGAGGCGATCAGCGCGACCATCTTCGCGGGAAGGGTCCACGGTCCGGCGGGTGCCCAAGCCGCGGCGATCGCGGCCCGCGGGTCCGGGGCGCCCCCCTCGGGCTCCCACCCTGCCGACCTGCTCCTGGACGGTGTGGCCACGCTCCTCGCGGACGACCACCAGGCCGGTGGCCGGGCACTGCGCCGCGCGCTGGAGCCGCTCGCACACGAGGACGTCAGCACCCGCGAGGCGACGATGCGTTGGCTCCTCCTGGCCCCGGTCGCGCTGGAGGCGTTCATCCACTACGCCTGGGACCTGGGCGCGTGGGACACGCTGTCGACTCGCGCGGTGCGCCTGGCGCGCGACATCGGAGCGCTCGGCGCACTGCCCCCGGCACTGATCTACGCCAGCGGGGTGCACATCCACACCGGCGAATTCGCCGAGGCGGAACGGATGATCGACGAAGCCGACGCGATCGCCGACGCGACCGGTCACGCCCCGCACAAATACGCGACGCTTGTCCTGGCCGCCTGGCGGGGCGACGAGGACGTTGCCGCCCCCTTCATCGAAGAGGCCAAGGAGAGAGCCGCGCAACGTGGCGAGGTGTCCCTCCTCGGCGTCACGGGCTACATCCAAGGCGTGCTGTTCAACGGCCTGGCACGCTACGACCAGGCCCTGGTGGCCGCTCGTTCGGGCATCGAGCACGACGGGTTCAACTTCACCGGTCTGTCGCTGGTCGAACACGTCGAGGCCGCGACCCGGTGCGGCGAGCTCGACCAGGCCCGGGCCTCGCTCGCCCGGCTGGTCGAACTCACCCGCGCCGCCGATTCCGGCTGGGCCCGTGGCGTCACCGCGCGCAGCCAGGCTCTCCTCACCGACGGCGACGAGGCCGACGGCCTGTACCGGAGCGCGATCGAGGAGCTCGGCCGCGACCGCGTGGTCGTGGCCGTGGAGGTGGCACGCACCCACCTGCTGTACGGCGAGTGGCTGCGCCGTAGCCGGCGCCGTTCACTGGCCCGGGAGCACCTTCGCACGGCCCACGAGATGTTCGGCGGAATGGGGGCGAAGGCGTTCGCCGAGCGGGCCCGCCGCGAGCTGCTCGCCACCGGCGAGCACGTCCGGGTGCGGGAATCCCAGCCGGAGAGCGCCCTGACCCCACAGGAGTCGCAGATCGCGACCCTCGCCGCCGCCGGCATGACGAACCCGAAGATCGGTGCGGAGCTGTTCATCAGCCCGCACACCGTGGAGTGGCACCTGCGGAAGGTGTACACGAAGCTCGGGATCAGCTCACGTCGCGCGCTGCCGGGTGCCCTCACGAAGGCCCCGGCCACGGACACCAAGGGCGCGGGCACGGTGCGATCCGGCTGAGATCCGGTGCGGGCCCCCCGGGGTCCCTACGGACTCGACCACGGACTTCCAGGGCGCGGTGAGCGGTGCCGCGAACCGAGGGTGGAGGCATCGCCCTCGATGGGCGCTGTCCACGAAGAGGAGCCCTCATTGTCCGCGCCCAGCCTGGAGACGACCACGCCGACCGAACCCCCGGTCGCCCGGTCGGCCCCGGACGACCTGGACGACCTGGACGACCTGGACGTCGCACTCGACATCTTCCTGGCCCAGCGGACGCGACTGTTCCGCGTCGCCTACCACGTTCTCGGCGACGTCCCGGGAGCCGAGGACGTGGTCCAGGAGATATGGGTGCGCTGGCAGCGCACCCACCGTGCGAAGATCGAGAATCCGGCCGCGTTCCTGACCGCCGCCACGACCCGACTGGCGATCAACGTCATCCAGTCCGCGCGACACCGCCACGAAACCCCGACCGAGTGGGAGTTGGTCGACCGCGTCGACCGGGCCGCCCAGGATCCCCTGCTGCGTGCCGAGCAAGCCGCGGCGATCAAGGAGGCCTTGGCCCTGCTCATGGCGAAGCTGACGCCGGACGCACTGGCCGCCTACGTGCTGCGCAAGGGCTTCGACTACACCTATGCCGAGCTCGCGGGGGTACTTCGGACCAACGCCCCGAACGCACGACAACTGGTCCACCGCGCGCAGGCCCGCCTGCAGAGTGATCGCAAGCGGCCGGTCCCCACGGACTCGCACCGTCGCCTCGTCGCCGCCTTCCAGACCGCGGCTGTCACCGGTGACCTCGAAGACCTCACACAGCTGCTCGCCCCCGACGGTCATCCGCACCGCTTGCCGTCGCCCCCTCAGCCGTCGCGTCCGGGCCGCCGGCCGGCATGACGCGCTGCGTGGGCGGCCGACCTTGTCGGCCGGACGTTTTGCGCTGAGTGTTGACCGGTCAAGACATCCGATGTTCACTTCCTTTGACGCGGCCATGCCGATGTCGTGGTGTACCCGCACGCCGTACCTCCGCTTGTCGTAGGCGCGTCGAGGGCGAACAGCCCTCGTGTGCCGTGCTTTGGTCATTCGGTTACATGTCCCGATCGGTGCACCGCTTCTCCATGCCCTCGTGCGGCTCGGGGAAGTGAGTGCGCCGAAGAAGCAGTCCGGCCAAGTCATCCGATCAATCAGGCTCGATGCGACCGCTCACGCTCCAGCCCCGCGCTGTCCGGCACCGGTCGTCACCCCCATGACCAGCAGGGAGGGCATTCGATGAGACTGCGCAGACTCGTGCGAGCCGCGCTCGCAGCCGTCTGCATCATGACCGCGACCGCCGTCGGCCTCTCGGCCCCGGCCGCGGCGGCACCGACGGACGCCGCGTTCGACTCCGCCACCGGAGCCCTGAACGTGGATCGCGCCGCCTACCTGTCCAAGCACGACCTCGTCTACAACCGGCCCACCACCAACCCGCTGCACGGGCTCACCGTCGGAAACGGCCGTACGGGTGCGATGGCCTGGCAGAACAACGGGCTGACCATGCAGGTCTCCGGAGTGGACACCTCGCAGCAGACGGCGTTCGGCGCGGGACTGCTCAACCTGTCCACGACCCCGGCGCTCGAGAGCGGCTACAGCACCTATCAGCAACGCCTGTCGCTCTACGACGGCACCCTGACCACCAGGTACGACGCCAACCGCACGGTGACGGTGATGGGCGTGCCGAACTCCGAGGTCATGGGCGTGCACGTGGAGGACTCGCGCTCCGGGGTCTCCGCGGTCAACCTCGACCTGAGCCTGTGGGACACCTCCCAGCTGGGCAACAGCGGAGACGTGCCCGACCTCAACACCTGGAAGACGGTCTCCACGTACGCCGACTCCACGGGCGCCGGACTCAGCCGCGGCCAGTCCGACCCGCAGAACTTCGGCTACACCCTGGCGGCCACGGTGGAGGGAGCGGCCTACAACGCACGCGTCGTCGACGGCCGGACCGTCCGGCTGTCGATCACCCCTTCACGCAGCTACACCATCTGGTTCACCGCGAGCAGCCGGCTCAACGCGCCCTCCCACGACTCGGTGACCGAGGCGAAGCGCGCGCTGGCATCGGCCAAGAGCCGCGGCTACAGCGCGACGCTCGGCGACTTCACGTCCTGGTGGCACGATTTCTGGGGCACGTCGTTCGTGCAGTACTCGGGGCTGTCCGGGGACGCGGACTACCTGGAGAACGTCTACTACCTGAGCACGTACATGATCGCCGCCGGCGGGTACGGCACCAATCCGTTCCACTTCATCAACGGCGTGTTCCGGGCCACCGGTGACCAGACCAAGTGGAGCAACGCCTACTGGTTCTGGAACCAGCGCGACGTCTACAACTCCTTCCTGGCCTCCAACCACGTCGACCTGCTGGCCGGCTTCAACCGCCTCTACAGCCGCAACTCGGCGGCGCTGAAGGCGTACACCCGGACCCGCTACAACGTCGACGGGCTGTGGGTGCCGGAGACCATGGGCTGGGACGGCAATGCCCGGGGCACCGTCAACAGCGACTTCACGAAGAACATCTGGTCGACGGGCACCGAGGCCGCGTACAACATGTACCTCCAGTACGCGTATACCAACGACACCGCCTACCTGCGGGACACCGCGTACCCCTTCATGCGGGACGTGGTGAAGTTCTACGCCGCGAAGCTGTCCTACGACTCCGCGTCCGGCAAGTACCACGTGGCGAGTTCGCACGCGCACGAGACGTACTGGAACGTACCGAACGCGATCACCGACCTCGCGGCGGTGCGCACCCTGTTCCCCCTCGCGATCCGCGCGTCCCAGTCCCTGGGCCTGGACGCCGACCTGCGCCCGCAGTGGCAGCGGATCGTGGACAACCTGATCGCCTACCCGTCCACCACGGACGTCTACCTGCCGCACACCCCGCCGCTGGCGCAGACCCGGAACGGGGAGAACGTCGCGGCCGAGATCATCTGGCCCTACGACCGGACCGGCATCGGCTACCCGGATCAGCAGAAGGCCGTGAACACCTTCAACGCCCGTCCCTTCCCGTACGGCAACGTCTGGGCCAACGACGCCGTGCAAGCGGCCCGGTTGGGGCTGGGCGATCAGGCGTACCAGGGCATGAAGACGATGCTCCGCAAGTACCAGACCTATCCCAACGGCATGACCGACAACACCAACGGCGTCTTCGAGTACCTCGGGGTGCACCTCGCCGCCCTCAACGAGTCGCTGCTCCAGTCCTACAACGACAAGATCCGGGTCTTCCCCGCGGCGCCGAGCGACTCCTCGTTCACGGGACGATTCACCCTGCTGGCCAAGGGCGGCTTCACGGTCAGTTCGGAGCGTGAGGCGGGCGAGGTGAAGTACATCGGCATCAAGAGTCTGTACGGCAACACCACGCGGGTCGTGAACCCGTGGGGGAGCCAGCAGGTCAGGGTACGTGACGTCACCGGTGGCACGACCGTACTCACCACGAGCGCAGCCGAGTTCGACCTCCCCACGGTCGCCGGACGGGTGTACGTGGTGGAGCGCACCGCCAAGCCGCTGTCCTCCTACACCCCCGTACGGCTCACCGGATCCGCGAACCAGGGGGAGAAGGCCCTGAGCGGCACCACCTCCACACTGGGCATGGCCCAGACCCCCAACCCCATGGTGAACAACACCCAGTTGACCTACGACAGCAACTGGTATGCGACCAGCGGGCGAGGCTACGGCGACTACAACGACGACACCCACCACAGCACGACGGTGAACGCCGTGGCCCAGTACACCTTCACCGGTACGGGCGTCGCCTACATCTCCGAACGCAACGGCGACATGGGACCGGTCGACGTCTACCTCGACGGCGCCCTCCAGGCGACCGTGGACCTGCGGGTCTCCGGCGCGCGGCAGGTGCAGCAGACCGTCTGGCAACGCAGCGGCCTGACCCGGGGAACGCACACCATCCGCATCGTCAACCGCAGCACCTCGGTGGGGATGGTGGACGCCCTGCGCATCACGTCGTAGGGCGTCCGTGGACCGAGGGCAGGACGTGCCCCCGGTCGGGTTCCATGGGCTGGGCCGATGTCCGGCCGAGCCCATGGAACCGCACGGAGCATCCTGGAATCGTCGACATCCCTTGGTGCGTCCGCAGGGCGCCGCGGGTACGGTCGCCCCATGTCGGCCTTCCGGACGCCTCAAGTGATTCTGTTCAGCGACGATCTCCCGCGGGCCGTTGCCTTCTACGTCCGGCTGGGATTCACCGAGACGTTCCGCGTGCCCATGGAGGGCGAGCCGATTCACGTCGATCTCAACCTGGACGGATACAAGATCGGCATCGCCTCCGCTGCCTCCACCCGCGATGACCATGGCCTGGACCCGCTTGTCCACGGCCAGCGCGCGGCCGTCGTCCTCTGGACGGACGATACGACCGCGGCCTACGACGCTCTCGTCGCGGACGGAGCACCCGCCCTCGCGGCCCCGCATGCCTGGCTGGATCGGCTGGTGATCGCCTGGACGGCTGATCCCGACGGCAACCCCATACAGATCGTGCAGTCCATGGCGCGACCGGCCGCAGGCCGGAACCCGGACGGGCCGTCTTGATGCAGCGCGTCGTTCCAGGCCGGGCATCCGCAGGCCTGGATTGACGCCGCCACACATCAGTCCAGCGGGTCAGGCCACTCATGGGCGGGCAGGAGTCCGCGCAGCCTCGCCGTCTTGTGGCGTCCCAGGACTACTTCGGCATCCAGGTACCCACCCGGCCAACCCGAGGCCACTGCACTCGGCCCTGCTCTTCGCCTGGGGCGCGGCGTCCGACGACTCAGGCGGCGATGCCGCGCTTGTCCATGGAGTCCTCGACGATGCGCAGCCCTTCCAAGCCGGGCAGCTTCGCGATGTGCGAGTCGACGTCGCGGACGAGCCTGCGGCCCTCGGCGCCTGCGAAGAGGTGGGTCATGACGTGCGTGACCTCGCTCTCGGGCATGACGCCCGAGCCGACCGGGCCCCAGGCCTTCTCGAGCGCGAACCGGGCGACCACACGGGCCTTCTTGCTCGCCGCGAGCCGGTCACGCGCCTGCGACGCGTAGAACGCGACGTGCTTCGTCTCCTGCTGAGCGATCCGCTTCAGCAGCGGCACCAGAACCGGGTGGCTCTCCAGCGCCGCGAGCCGGTGGTACGCAGCGTGCGCCGACCACTCGTTCGCCGCACCCCACGCCATGTGCACCGCGACGAAGTCATGTCCGATGAGGCGGCTCATCGCCGTCTGCTTCACCGTCCCCAAACGGTCCTTCCAGCCGAGCTTCAGACGGGTCGCCTTGAGCTCGTCGAAGTCGACGCGGACGCCGTGGCGCTCGAGCACGGCCGCGAGCGCTTCGCCGTGCCAGAACTCCTCGCGGTTCCACATCGTCATGAAGGTGCCCACCGCGGGCTCGTTGTGGGACGGGGTCGTCAGCAGATCACGCATGTAGCAGACCGTGTGGTACTCGATGTCGCACATGTAGCGCAGCGTGCGCAGCGTCCCCTCGGGCAGCGGGTTGCGCTCGAACTCGTCGAAGTCGAGGTCGGACCACTGCACCCCGGTGGAGTTCTTGGCGTACTTGTCTATGTCGAAAGCCATCAGGCACTCTCCTCTTCGGTCCGCGCCGGATCCGTCACCCGTGCGGCGATGACCTCGCTGCGCACACCCGAACCGCCCCTCTTCCAGCGGTGGATGTCCCAGTTCCTCTTGTGCGACTCGCGCGCCAGTTCTGCGTCGGGGTTGATCGCCGAAGGCTTGCCCAGCAAGGACAGCCACGCCAGGTCGCAGTGGCTGTCGCCGTAGCCGTAGGAGGCCGCGAGGTCGTAGCCGCCCTCCTCGGCGTACCGCAGGAGCCACGCGGCCCTCGCCTCGTCGACGAGCGGGGGCTTGTCGAGGTAGCCGGTGAGCACACCGTCCTTCGCGTGCATGGAACTGCCGACGACCTCGTCGAACAGGCCGGCGAGCGGAGCGGCGAGCAGGCCGATGGAGCCGGTGACCAGGACGGTGCGGTGACCCGCCGCACGGTGCTCTCGGATGCGCGCCAGGGCGTCCGCACTCGTGTGCCGCAGCATCGTGTCGGCGTACCCGCGCCGCACGACCTCCTCGAGACGGGCGACGGGCAGGCCGCGGTAGCGGCGCAGGAACGCACGGATGAACTCGCCGCGGTCGCGCTTCTCGGCGCGGAGGTAGCCGGGCAGCGAGGCGAGCAGGTCCGCGACCTCCTTCGGCCAGGCCGCCTTGCGGAAGCCCGAGGTACGCACCCAGAGGTACTGCTCGACGATGTTGGAGTCGACGACGGTCCGTTCGAGGTCGAAGACGGCGAGCACGTCGGTACGCTCCGGCAGCGCGGGTATCGGGCGGCCGTTCGCCGGCCGGGCGGCCGCGGCCTTCCGGCGGCGGTGCGCCGCTGTCAGCTCGCTCAGGGAGGGCAGGTGGACCTTCTGCAGGTACTCCTCCCAGTCGATCCGCTCCACGTCGAAGCCACGGTCCTCGCGCACCTCGGCCGGAAGGGCGTCGTTCAGCGCGCGGGCGTTGCGGTCGTCGAAGATGATCTCGGTCTGCACGTAGGCGCGGTAGAGGTCGGTGAAGTTGCCGAGGGTGGCGATGCCGGCGCGCAGCTTGGCGTTCTCGGCCGCGAGGGCGCGCTTGCGCTCGTCGTTCGGCATCAGCCGCAGACCGGCGTCCCACAGGTCGGCCTTCTTCTTCGCCAGCGCAAGACGTCGGTTGAACTTGCGCTCGCCCGCGAACTTCCAGGTCGGCACCTTGACGAAACCGTCGTCCTTGGGCAGCGGGTGCTGCATGTAGTAGTCGCGTACGTTCTCGTACATGCGGTGGAAAGGCAGTGGATTCGACGCGCCCGAGGCGATGTGGAAGTACGTCGGCTCGTCGACGGGGGTCGGGTTGGCCGCCGCGGCGAGGATGGCGTTGACGACGAAGTCGACGGGGATGACGTCGAGGATCGAGTCGGGCAACCCCGGGAAGTCCGGCAGCTGGCCGCGGCCGTAGGCGAAGATCAGCGGATCGGCGACCTTGAAGCCGTCGATCCAGCCCGGGAACGGATGCTCCAGG
The DNA here is from genome assembly GCF_033792765.1 of Streptomyces sp. PA03-6a. Taxonomy (NCBI): domain Bacteria; kingdom Bacillati; phylum Actinomycetota; class Actinomycetes; order Kitasatosporales; family Streptomycetaceae; genus Streptomyces; species Streptomyces sp. PA03-6a. The sequence continues at coordinate 37,646 of NZ_JARAVK010000001.1, forward strand.
GCGCTCTCGATGATCGCGGGCCGGACCACCGAAAGCCGGTGTCCGGCCTCGCCCCACAGGTCTTCCGCGGCACGTTCCGCGAGTGCCTTCGTCAGTGTGTAGACGTCGGTCCACCCCAGGCTCTGGGCGCGCCGCCGGCCGGCGTCGACGAGATGGGAACGCACCCACTCGCGCCGGGCGTCCTCGCTCGCGCGGGCCGCCGCGATCGGGCCCTCCTTGCCGTGGTCGCCGCGGGCGCGGGACATGAACCGCTCGAGCCGCGCCGGTTCCCGCGAGGTGAGCTCGGTGCGCTCGTGGGCCTGTGTCGCGGAGCGCCACTCGGCTCGCCAGTCGACGTCGTGCTCGAGCCTGGCCTCGGGCACCACACCGCGGCGGAGTCCCCCGACGTAGCAGGTCGACACGTGGACGACGTGCGGGTCCGACCCGGAGGCGAGCAGGGCCTGGTAGAGGCTCACGGCACCGTTGACGTTCGTGTCGAACGCCTCGTGGATGGGCGGGTCGAACGAGACGGTCGACGCCGAGTGGATCACGACGTCAAGGTCGGAAGGCAGCTCGGGAATGCTGGTCATGCTGCCGTCGAGCACCGTGATCCGCTCACGGACGATGCGCTCGGCCTCTTCGGCCCCCACAGCGTCCCGCCAGCGCCCGAACACGGGTTTGCGCAGCAGCCGCCGGAGCCGGTCCTGCCCGGTCTGGCTGCCCTTCCCACGTACGAGGAGCGAGACGTGGGTGGCGGGGTGATCGGTGAGCAGCCGCTCGAGGACGGCTTGCCCGACGAAGCCGGTCGCGCCGGTGAGCAGGACGTGCGCGTTGCCGAGTTCGGTCTTCGCGGTGTGCGGCATCACGGAAGGAGCCTCGATTCCACGGTGGATGCGACACCGGGACCGATGCCGGGGAGCGCGGCGACCATGGCGCGGATCCGGCCCGCCTCGGCCCTTCCGCGCTGGTCGCCGAAGACATGGCGTTCGAAGAAGGTGCGCTCGTGCCGGGAGCGATCGACCGAGCCGAGCGGCCAGGCGGAGTGCCGGAGGGCGCGACCGGTGATGCGCCGGGCGCGGACCGAGCGCCGGAGCCGCAGTTCCGCCTCCTCGGCGAGGAAGTGGATGTGACGCTGCTTGATCTCCACCACGGGGTCGATGATCGACGCCATGGCGGGGGACACCCCGGCCAGACGCCGGTAGGCCGCCTGTGTGATCCATTCGTCCACGAGGCTCGTCGTCACGTGTTCGGCGACGATCTGCGTACCGGTGATGTTGGCGATGAGGGAGCGACGGATCGGGCCGCGGCGCTCGCGCCGCTCCGCCAGTACCCACCGTGCCGGCCCGGAGCTCGAAGGCAGGCCCCGGGCGGCCGGGGAGGCGTCCAGGACGGCGTCGAGGGCGTCGGCGATCCAGAACCGCTCGAACATCCACGTGGTGAGGAACGCGGTGACCCGGGCGTCCTTGTGCGTCGCCGTCACGAGGAGGTTGCGCACGCGGTGCAGCGTCGCACGTTCCATGTCGCGCAGCGCGCGGACGAGCCGGACGGATTCGGCGTCGAGCGGCTCTTCGGCGAGCGACCCGAGGTCCAGCTTTCCGCGGTGGCTGCCGTGTGCCGTGCGGGCGAATTCACGCACGTCGAAGCCCGCTGTCCCGGGTGGCGCGGTCGTCGCCTCGTCGTTTGAGTTCATGCGCGGGCTTTCTGGGGCCGGAGGAGGGGCAACTCTGTAGCGGCCCCGGAACGCACGAAAGGCTGTCGGGGGCTATGACGTCCGACCGGGAAACCCACGCATGTGTGACAGCCGGCCGGGTTCCGCTTCGTGGCGGACGGTGCGAGCCAGGGAATGATCTAGGGCGAACCGGCACGATCGCGACGGATGGCGTTCTGCCGGTGTCGAGGCCCTTCACCCTGCGTCCGCATGAGCACGTGCGGAAGTTCCTGTCACAGGGCTGATGCGTGCCCGGTCGTACGTAATGAGCCGGGAAAGGAAGGGTGCGTCAGGCGCGAGGAGTCAGCCATCGGCTGCTGCCGCGCCCGACGGCATGGACCCGCTCGCCACCCCATGTGAACGCTACGAGCGGGGAGTTCGGATGTCGAGCAGATGGCATATGAAACTATGCTGAGCCGTACGGGAGTCGCACTTGTCACCGGTGCGACGTCGGGTATCGGAGCGGCGTTCGCGCGCGCCCTGGCGGGCCGTGGCTGGGACCTCGTCCTGGTGGCGCGCGACAGGGAGCGGCTCGGCCGCATGGCGGTCGAGCTCGGATCCCGGGGCCGTGCCGTCGAGGTGCTGCCCGCCGACCTGTCCGATCGCGCCGACGTCGAACGTGTCGTCGCGCGACTGGAGGACCCCGCCCGTCCGGTGGACATGCTCGTGAACAACGCCGGATTTGGCGTGCACGCATCGATCACCTCGACCGACACCGCTCCCCACGACCGGGCGATCGAGGTCATGGGGCGGGCGGTGCTGGTGCTCGCCGGTGCCGCCGGGCGGGCCATGCGCGAACGCGGACACGGTGCGATCGTCAATGTGTCGAGCACGGCCGGCTTCGTCACGATGGGGAGCTATTCGGCCGTCAAGGCCTTCGTGACCTCGCTCACCGAGGGACTGGCGAACGAACTGCACGGAACGGGCGTCACCGTGACGGCGCTTTGTCCCGGCTGGGTCCGTACGGAATTCCACGCCCGGGCCGGAATCCGGTCGTCGAGCATTCCGGACTTCCTCTGGCTCGACGCCGATCGACTCGTGGAGACGAGCCTGCGCGACGTGCGGCGCGGACGGGTGATCTCCATGCCGAGCCTCCGGTACCGGCTGCTCATCTGGTTCACGCGTCATCTTCCGCGCCACACGGTGCGGTGGATCTCGCGACGGATCTCGTCCGGCCGCAACGACTCTCGCACGCACTGAAAGAAACGGTGCGGGCGAGCCCGCACGGGAAGGAAGCGGATGCCCGCGACGATGCGCGACCGTTTCACCTCACGCTCTCACGCTGCGGCGCGATTCGTCGCGCAGCGGGGGCTGCTGAAGCCCGTCGTGTGGAGCGTGACCAACGTCACGGTACTCGGGCGCGAATGCCTGGAAAAGGTCGAGGACGCGTATGTGGTCGTCGCCAACCACACGTCCCACCTCGACACGCCACTCATCATGGGTGCGCTGCCCCGCCGACTGGCGCGTTACCTCGCGGTGGGAGCCGCCGCCGACTACTTCTTCGACGTGTGGCGGCGGCGCGGCCTCACGGCCCTCTTCTTCAACGCCTTCCCGGTCGACCGCACCGGAGCGAGCGCGCGCAGAGTGAGCGCCAGGGCCCTGCTGAACCGGGGGGTGCCGCTCCTGATCTTCCCCGAGGGCACCCGCTCGCGCGACGGATCGCTCGGGGCGTTCAAGCCCGGGGCGGCGGCGCTCGCCTCGTCTGCCGAAGTGCCGGTGCTCCCCGTCGCGGTCATCGGGGCGTACGCGGCGCATCCCCGCGGATCGAATTGGCCGAAACCGGGCCGCCTGCCGGTCGGGGTGGTCTTCGGCGAACCGCTCACCGCCCTTCCCGGAGAGTCGGTGGACGAGTTCAGCGAACGCATCCGCTCGGCGATCGTCAGCCTGGCCGAGGAGCACTCCGACCGGATCCTCGGCGCCCATGCCACCTCACGTCGTCCTATCTGAAGGAGACCGTCCGTGACCGAACCCACCTCCCGCACCGACGCGATGCCCACCGGTGAGGTGAAACACATGAAGTGGTGGGGCTGGGGCGTGGAAGGCGTCGGCTTCCACCACGAGGACAAGCCCGGTTTCGCGCCGTTCGTGCACAAGGCCGTCGGTCTCGATCTCCGGGCGGGCGAGCGCACCGGACAGCCCGACTTCTCACAGTTGAAGGTGCCGGCCTCGACGGTGCCGGAGGGGTTCCTCAGCGCACTGAGCGGCATCGTCGGGCCCGGGAACGCCGTCGTGGACGACCTGTCCCGGGTCGTCCACATGTACGGCAAGAGCCTGCGCGACCTGGTCCGCCTCCGAGCCGGCGAGATCGCGCGCACTCCCGACGTGGTCGTCTACCCGGCCGACGAAGCGGAGGTGCAGAGCGTCGTCGACGCGGCCGTCGAGGCGGACGCCGTGATCATTCCCTTCGGGGGCGGCAGCAACATCGCGGGCAGCCTCGAGCCGCACGCGGACGAGTCGCGGGTGGTCGTCTCGCTCGACCTCGGTCGCCTGGCCCGCGTGCTGGAGATCGACACCGACTCCGGCCTGGCACGCATCCAGGCCGGGGCGCTGGGTCCCGATCTCGAGGCCCAACTCAACCGGCGCGGCTGGACTATGGGGCACTTTCCCGACTCGTTCACCCACTCCTCGGTCGGCGGGTGGGTCGCCACGCGCTCGTCCGGCATGCAGTCGGACAAGTACGGCGACATCGCGGACATCGTCAAGGGACTGCGTGTCGTGCGGGCCGGCGGGGTCCTCGTGATCCGTGCCGTTCCGAGCGCGTCGACCGGGCCGAGCGTGCGGGAGATGGTGGTGGGCTCGGAGGGGCGGCTCGGCGTCGTCACCGAGGTCACGGTGCAGGTGCACCGGCTCCCCGAGAGGCGCGGCATCTACGCCTACTTCTTCAAGAACTTCGACCACGGCCTCGCCGCGATGCAGGAGATCGCCGAGAGCGACGCGTCGCCCTCGGTCACCCGTATCTCGGACGCGCACGAGACGGGCTTCTCGCTCGCGACGACCAAAGCGTCCAGGGGTGTCGCCAAGAAGGCGCAGGCCGGCCTCATGGCGTACCTCAAGCGGCGTGGCTGGGACCTCGACGAGATCTGTCTCTCGTTCATCGGCTTCGAAGGGGGCACGGCGCACGCGAAGCGTCAGAAGTCGATCGTCGACCGGATCGTGCGCAAGCACCACGGCATCGGCGTCGGCAAGGGACCCGGCGCGCTCTACGACCAGAAGAAGTTCGACACGCCGTACATCCGCGACTTCCTGCTCGACCACGGTGCCGCAGGCGATGTGAGCGAGACCGCCGGTCCGTGGTCGAAGCTCCGTGGCATCCATGCGGCGGTCTACGACGCCGCCGACAGCGCCTACGGGAAGATCGGCCGCAAGGGCTGGACGATGTGCCACATGTCGCACTCGTACCACTCCGGCGCCTGCCTCTACTTCACCTTCGCCTTCGTCTTCGGTGATGACCCGCTCGGCGAGTACGACACGGTCAAGCGCGCGATCCAGCAGGCGTTCGTCGACGCCGGCGGCACGATCTCGCACCACCACGGGGTGGGCCTGGAGCACGCGCCCTGGCTGGAGGAGGACATCTCGGCCCAGGGCGTCGCGGTCATGTCGGGCCTCTTCGACGCCGTGGACCCGGGCGGCAACTTCAACCCGCGCAAGATCGTGGTCTGAACCCTTCGGTCCCTGCTGCCCGACCCCGGTGGGAGCGTGCCCACTGAGTGCTGCAACCGTCTTCGCTCGTCGGGGTCACCGCGCTGCCGTCCCTGTGCGGGGGAAGGCGCGCGCTGACCGCTCGGGCGGCCCTGAGGAGGGTCCACCCCGAGCAGCTCGTGTCAGCCCCCAGTGGGGCGCGGAGCACGCAGATGGGTGCGCTGGGCCAGCTCATCCTCTTCGACCACGGTGAGCATCGGCTGGCCCGGCGCGCAGAGCATGGTCACGACGAATTCGGTCCGCTGGTCGTCCAGGGCGTTGCCGTCCTGGTAGTGGATCACGTCCCCGCCCGGCTCCCAGAACGTCTCACCGGCCTTGATCACGCGCTCCGGCTCGCCCTCCAGCTCAAAACGCACCGCACCCTGGGTGACGTAGCCGAAAGCCGGTCCCGAGTGCCGGTGCGGAGGGGCGCCGGGGTCACCGGGCTCCCGCCAGACGATGATGGTCATGGATGTGGCGCCCTCCGGGACGAAAGGCGGCTTGACCTCTTGCAGCGTCTTCAGCTGCGACTTCCACAGCTCCGAGCGGGGCTGCTCATCGGTCCTGTCCACTGATGTCTCATCCGACACGGTGCTGCACCTCCGTATATCACCGTGCGCCGCCCGTGCCACTGCGCGGCGGCGGTACCCGATTCCAGGTTCACACCCATCCTTCGAGTGCACGACCGGGGTGGCAGCCCGTCGAAGACCGTCCGAGGCCGGCAAGGAGCCCGTCCTCCTGCTCATCAGTCGCCTGGCCTGGGGCGATGAGATGCAGGGCGAAGTCTCTTCGACGGCCTCGAATCCCTGCGCGTTGAGCGCCCTATTTCTGAGAGTGGGCATGCCGAAAGTGCTCTGCGGGGTGTGGAGGGCGACGTCGGCCTGCACCCGCTGACGACCTGCGGCCACTGCCGCGAGGAAATCCGCCCCGGAGAATTCGACGTCGCAGGCGGCACGCATCCCCGGTGCTACAGGGCTGGTGAGGCGGCTGCAGATCATGATCTCGCCGGCAGAGGCCGGCGCGGACCTGGGTGCGGTCTCAGGGCCGGCCACTGCTGCCTCGCGTCACGGCAACGAGCGTGTGAGCCAGACCACTTCGCCGTTGTCCTCCGTGGAAACGTGATCCCGCTCGAACCCGAGCTTCCCAAGGACACGTAGCGACGGTGTGTTCCACGTGCCGACGGTCGACCAGAGCCGTTTGCGCCCGGTCGCTATTGCGGCGTCGAGCACCGCGAGGGCCGCCTCGGTGGCGTAACCGTGCCCATGCGCGCGCTGGAACAACTCATATGCGATCTCGGGTTCGTCCAGGGTGGAGCGGCCGATGATCAACCCGCAATAGCCGATGAAGTCGCCTTCATCGCGACGCTGGATGGGCAGCAGGGCGATCCCCGTGCTCTCGGTCGCCGTGAGCAGCTCCGCGATGGCCGTCCGGATGCGCTCGACCGTGGGCGTGCCGTTGCCGCGTTCGGAGAGGAGGGCGCTGAATTCAGCGGCGTCCGACTCGGCCCACGGCCGCAGTATCAGCCGCTCGGTCTCAAGGTGGAACGACATCGTCTCGTACGTAGACATGCCCCTACTCTGCCCCACGGCTTGCTCGGGCAGGCCGTCTGCCGTTGGGGGCCGGCCCTCGGCGAATCCGCGGAGTCCGCCTGCTATGGTGCGCCGATGTCAGCGATCAAGAAGTTCCAAGTCACCTTTGACTGCGCAGAACCTGAGCGCGTCGCCCGGTTCTGGTGCGAGGTGTTGGGGTACGTCGTACCGCCGCCACCGGAGGGGTTCGCCACCTGGGAGGATTTCAACGGCACCCTGCCTCCTGCGGAGCGGGGTTCATGGTTCGCCTGCAGTGATCCCTCAGGCGTGGGCCCGCGCCTGTACTTCCAGCGCGTCCCCGAAGGCAAGAGCGTCAAGAATCGGGTGCATCTCGACGTCCGGGTCGGCACCGGGCTCGTGGGGGACGAGCGCCTCGCCACGCTCGAAGCCGAGTGCGCACGACTCGTCGCGCTCGGCGCCACCCATGTGCAAACGCTGTACGCCGATGAGGAGAACGAGTCGTGCATCCCCATGCTGGACATCGAAGGCAACGAATTCTGCATCGACTGAGCATCCTCACGCGCGCCGCCGGAACCTCACGGGGGGCGCCCGCGTCCGATCGCCGCACCGGCTGAGTACGATCACCCACGCCGGTCTGAGTACGTGAACGGTTACCCGCCGCGTGCGGCGCCGAAAGGGTGGACGCATGCGCCGACTACTGCTGCTCGCCCCGCTGTTGCTGTTCACCGTCGGCTGCGGGGTGGTGCAGTCCTCCGAGGATGAGGCGACGGACGCCGCACGGGAGGTGGCCAGGAACGCGGGTGAGCGGCTCTACGGCCAGCGTCCGCGCACGGCGGAGGAGGTCGGGCGCGCCGCTTCCGGCATCGACGGCGTGGAGGTCATGAGGGTGACGGGTACCTCGACACACGACGGGGACGGTGTCGACGTCGTCGTCCGCACGTCCGGCTCGGCGTACAACGGATGGCTCGACCCCGAGGAGATCGTCGTGCGGCGCTGCTTTGCCGTGCGGGTGTCGCCCAGGTCGGAGTGGCGTGAGGATCCCCGTGACGTGGACTGCCCGGACGGCCCTCCGCTCACCTTCGCCCCACCACCCGAACCGCCCCGGCTGCCGTACGAGGAGCTCCGCGCGGAACTCCCCCGGGTGCCGGAGGGCGGCCGGGTGGATGAGGCTGAGGTGCGCCGTACGCTCGCCGCCCTGGACCTGGATCCGGCGATCCGTACCGAGGTGAAGGCGGACGGCGGCCTGGTCGGCGTTCTCCTGTCGGTGAAGGGCAACGGCTTTGACGCGCAGGACTGCCTTCTTGCCCGCGTGGCCCCCGGGGCCACCGAGGTGTGGGTGCCGCCCCGGATCCAGCGGATGCCCGGAGAGGGCGGCTGCACCGTCGGCAATGCCCTGGACCCGGCACCGCCACCGCACTGAACGGGGTGGCTGCCTCCGGTTCAGCGCCGCACCGTCTGCCACAGGGCGCGGTAGAAATCGGGGTAGGTCCGTTCCACGTGCACGGCATACCGGACGGTTTCCGCGTGGCGGGTGGGCAGCTGGTTGATCGGGACGCTCATCGCCGCGTGGTGCTCGATGTGCAGGTTGTTGCCGTTGGTGAACCAGGTGCTGAACCAACTCCCGCGGATGGATCGGGTGTTACGAAGGACATCCGCGGTGTCGGTGTCGCAGAGGATGTGTTCCGGCAGCTCCACGAGGAAGTGCATCGGTACGGAGAGCAGCAGGGGCAGCAGCCACAGGAGCAGCACCTCCTCGTGGTAGCCGGCGGCGGTGAGGACGCCCACCGAGGCGATGACGCCGCCGAGGACGAGGTGCTCGGTGATCACCCGGCGGCGCATCTTCCGGCTGATGTCGCCGAGTTCGTACCGCCAGCGACCGGTTGCCGCGCGGGCGACGTCGCGGACGACCACCGCGAGCCGCCGGTAGTCGAACAGTCCGCGCAGGAGCATCCCCTTCGTCAGGGGTTCACGGGTGTCGAAGCCGAAGAACTCGGTGTCCTGCGGCGTACCGAGGTAGCGGTGGTGCTGCAGGTGCCGGACCCGGTAGTGGCTGTAGACCACGAGCATCGGTATGCCGAGCGGCACTCCGACGAGCCTGTGCGGCCATGCCCGGCGGAAGGCCGAGTGGTGCAGGGCCTGGTGCTGCAGTTCGACCGCATGGGTGTACATGGCGGCCAGGAGCACCACGCCGATGACCGCGGCCGGCGGTTCGGACCGCAGTGCGAGGGTGGCGCCGAGCGTGGTCAGCGCGGCCAGCAGGGCCAGCTTGGCAAGGAAGATCCGTTCGTCCCTCGCGGCCGTTCGCGTCCGGGCGAACAGCAACGTGGGGGACGGTGCCACGTGGGTCATCGAACATTCTCCGTGAGGGGGTTCACTCAGCGTCCGCTGAGCAGGACGACGTGGGTTCCGGCGAGGGCGGCGGTCCGGGCATGGCCGAGGAGTCCCGCCAGGGCGACCGAGCCGGCGGCGGTGGGGCGGGCACCCCGGTCGGCGAGCAGGGCCGCGGCGGCGCGCAGCTGGTCGTCGTCGACGCCGTGGACGGCCCCGCCGGAGTCGGCGACCGCCGCCATCGCCTCGGGCCCCTGCAGCGCGTGCCAATTGACCAGCGGCTGGTTGTGGTCGGTGGTGACGACGCCCTCGGGCGGCAGGGTCCGGTACTCCCCGGGCCAGCTGGTGACGACGGGGTTGTTGGCGGCGGAGCCGACCCCGTGGACGGGCACCGACCAGCCGAGAGCCCGAAGCTGCCGATGCACGGCGATGATCGTGGTGCCGTTCCCGACGGGGATCCACAGCGCCGCCGGCGGCTCGCCGAGTTCCCGGTGCAGCGCGTGGGCGACGACGCCGTGTCCGGTGAGGACCGCGTCGACGTAGGGGCCGTCGACGTTGCCGTCGACCGATCCGTCGAGGAGCGCGAGCCGGCGTGATGCGTCGACGGCGTCCTCGTAGGTGCCCGGGACCGGGTGCACGTCCGCGCCGGCGGCGCGCATGAAGGCGCCGCCGTCGCTCCAGCCTTCCGGCAGCACCACGGTGCAGGCCATTCCGGCTGCGGCGCAGGCCATGGCCATGGCCCGGCCGTAGTTGCCGCAGGTGGCGATCACGATCCGGTGGTGGCCGTCGGCCGCGGCGCGCTCCACGACGGCCCGGGCCGCGGGTTCCTTGTGGCTTCCGGAGGCGTACCGGGTCTCGTCCTTGATCAGGACCCGGGTGCCGGGCACCAGCTCCCCGGCGTCGATGAGCGGAGTGCCGTAGGCGTCGACGGGTGCGTCAGAGGACAGTTCGTACAGGGACAAGGGGATTCCTTAGCGGGTGAGCAGGGCGTCGGCTTCGCGCTGCAGGTCGTCGCGGGAGCCGATCTCGGCGGGCGGTACGGCGTTGGGCAGGTGGTCTTCGAGCAGCCGCAGCCGGCGGTTGAACCACCCGCGCACCGCCCATGCCAGCTGGAGGAGGCCGCTGATGACGACGAGCAGTGCCAGACCGCGGCCGGGTCCGGTACCGAGCAGGTGTCCGACGGTGCCGGCGAGCGCGCCGCCGGGTTCGAGCAGGGGCTGTACGTAGCGTTCGGCGAGCGGCCCGACCACGAGGTAGCCGAGCGGCATCGTCAGCAGCATCACCGTGATGAAGATCGACAGGACCCGGCCCTGGAGCTCGAAGCCGACCTTGCTCTGCACCAGGGCGATCCAGTGGCCCTCGGCGAGGGATTCACCGAAAGCCACCAGGAACATGCCGGTCATCACGAGGGCGGGTGTCGTGCCGGCGCCGACGACCGCCATCGCCAGACTGCCGACGCCCATGAAGATGATCAGCCCGTTCGCGCGCCGTGCGGTGCCGCCCCACAGACCCATCAGCAGGCTGCCGGCCAGCCCGCCGAGGCCGCCGGCTGCCAGCGCGAGGCCCAGGACCGCGGGGCTCTGTTCGATCAGCAGCATCGGCGTGATGACGGCGAAGCCGAGGGTGTAGAAGGCGTGGTCGATGACGAAGAAGCGCAGCGCGGCGCGCAGCCCCGGTCGCCGGGCGATGTAGCGCCAGCCCGCGGTGAGCTCGGTGCGGAAGGGCTCTTCACGGCGGCGGAACATCAGGTCCGGGAAGCGGACCGGCAGCAGGGTGAGCACGCCGACGGCGAAGGTGAGCATGTCGACGACGAGTACGCCGGGCACGCCGATCAGGCCCACGAGGCCGGCACCGAGCATGGGGGCGAAGACCAGTCCGACGTTGATGCCGAGCTGGGTGACGCCGCTGACGTGCCCGAGGTACCGCTTCGGCACGAGTTGGGCGACGGCGGCGAGGTAGGCGGGCCGTTGGAACGCGCCCGCGAGCGAGGTGACCGACACCGCGAGGTAGACGTGCCACAGGTGCATGCCGCCGGTGAACATGAGGGCGCCGAGGGTGCCGATGGCCGCCGCGGCGGCACCGTCGCAGGCGAGCATGATCGTGCGGCGGTCCCAGCGGTCGGCGACGACTCCGGCCAGTGGTCCGGCGAGGATGCCGGGCAGCAGTCCGATCGCGTTGACGGTGGCGAAGTCGGTGAGGGATCCGGTCTGCTGGAACACCCAGATGCCGAGGACCAGCGCGCTGAGCCCACTGCCGATCATGGACACGAACTGGCCGAACGCCACCAGCGCGAACCGTTTCAGGCTCGGTTCGAGCAAGCGGCTCCGCCGCAGGCCGAGGCCCGCAGGGGAGGTGTGATCCGCTTCGGGTGCGCGCTCCCCCCGAGACGGGCCCGGTACGTTGTCCGCCGCCTGCGGCTCGTGCGGTGCCGGCGTGGAGCGCCCGGCGAACGAGACCAGTTCCCGGGCCAGTGGCTCCGCATGGCTCTTGACGAAGAAGTGACCGGCTTTCGGAAGGACGGCCAGGTCCACGTCGGCGGAGAAGTGCCGCCACTCCTGGTGGCGTTCCTGGTAGTGCTCGGTGACCCGGTCGCGGGCGCCGACGACGGCCAGCACCGGTGCGCGCAGGGGCTCCGCCCGGGTCCCGTACGCCGCGGTGAAGTACTCCTCGGCGTCGCGGGCGTCGTGGCGCACGTTGCGCAGCACCAACGCCTCCTGCTCCGGGTCGTCCACGTCCGTGAAGCCACCACGCCCGCGCAGGTAGGCGAGGTACTCGCGGTCGGAGGTGAACCGGTCGGTGGGTACCAGGCGGTAGAACCAGTCGAAGAACCGGCCGGGCAGCCGGGCCGTGGGGAAGCCGGCGCCGAGCCCCACGCCGACCAGGGGCAGACCTGCCTCCTCCGCCCGCCGGGCCAGCTCGACGGTCACCGCGACGCCGAGGCAGTGGCCGTACAGCAGAACCGGTCCCTCGATCGCCTTCATCTCGGTCAGGACCAGTTCCGCCACCTCGGCGGCGGGCAGCAGTGCGTCGTCGGGCCGGGTAAGGTCGTGGCCCGGCAGCTCGACGGCGTGCAGGGCCCAGCCGTCCGGAAGGGCGGCGGCGAGCGGCTGGTACGCGATGGCGCTGCCCCCGGAGAAGGGGACGGCCACGACGGTGATCCCGCCGGTGGACGGGTCGGCCTCGGCGGGCGTCAGCCGGTGCAGCAGCCTGTGTTCCCCGGCCACCGCGGGATCACGCGCTTCCAGCAGGGCGGCGAGCCGGCGCACGGTCGGGTGCTGGTACAGCTCGACCAGGGTCGGTGCGGGCTCGATGCGCCGGATGAGCCGGAGGGCACCGAACGAGTCACCGCCGAGGGCGAAGAAACTGTCGTCGATGCCGACACCGTCGATGCCGAGCACCTCGCTCCACACGGCCGCTATCCGCCCCTCCAGCGGCGTGCGGGGCGCCGTGCCGGACGCCTTGCCGCCGTCGTCGCCGGGCGGCGGCAGCTTGCGGCGGTCGAGCTTGCCGTTCGGCGTCAGAGGCAGTGCCTGCAGGCCCATCAGCCGCGCCGGAACCATGTGCACGGGCAGCGTGGCGCTGAGCGCGTCCCGGATCAGCGTCTCGTCCGGCGGCCGGACGGAGTGGGTGACGACGTACCCGACGAGCTGGGCGATGCCGGAGGGCAGCGGATGGACCGCGACCGCGCACGCGACGACGTCCGGCAGCGCGCCGAGCGCTGCTTCGACCTCACCGAGCTCCACCCGGTAGCCGTTCACCTTGACCTGGTCGTCGAGACGCCCGAGGAAGTCGACGTCGCCGCCGAGGTGGTAGCGGGCCGAGTCGCCGGTGCGGTACATGCGGGCGCCGGGTTCGGGAGCGTACGGGTCGGGCACGAAGCGGTCGGCCGTCAGCTCGGGGCGGTCGTGGTATCCGGCCGCTACGCCCAGACCGCCGAGGTAGAGCTCGCCGACCACGCCCGGGGGCACCGGCCTGCCGTGCGCGTCGAGGACGTAGACCCGGTTGTTCGGGAACGGCCGGCCGATCGGCAGCGGGGCCTCGTCGGCGAGGTGGTGCACCGGGCCGTCGAAGTACACGTTGTCGACCGTCGCCTCGGTGACCCCGTACGCGTTCACGACCCGGTTTCCGGGTCCGACCAGCCGCCGGGCCAGTTCGTACTCCCGTACGTGCCACTTCTCGCCGCCACCGATGAGCAGACGCACGAAGTCCAGGCCCTGCCCGGACCGCTGGGCGTGCGCGAGCAGGTTGCGCAGCACCGCCGGGACCAGTTCCGTGCACTGGACCTGCTCGCCGCGCATCAGGTCGTACAGCTCGGCCGGGTCCAGGAGGGTCTCCCGGGGGACGACGACCAGCCGGCCGCCGGTGCACAGGGCCCGCAGGGTTTCCCCGACGAACATGTCGAAGGAGAAGCTGGCCGCCTGCTGGTACGTCCACCCGGCTTCCAGGCGGTAGGCGTGCTGCCACATGGCGACGGCGTGCACCAGGTTGCCGTGGCTGACGACGACGCCCTTGGACTTGCCCGTCGATCCGGACGTGTAGATCACATACGCCGGGTCGGAGCCGCTGTTCACCGGCGTGAGGTCGCCGCGGTCGGACGGGAGCGGTCCGCGGAGGTAATCGGCGTCGACAAGCACCTTCGACCGGCTGTCCCGCAGCATGTGGTCCAGGCGGTCCTGCGGGTAGGCCGGGTCGAGCGGTACGTACGCCGCGCCGGACTTGAGCACGGCCCACATGGCGACGAACAGGTCGATGCCCCGGTCCAGGCCGATGGCGACCCGGTCGCCGGGGCGCACGCCCTCGGCCCGCAGCCTGCGCGCAACCTGGTTCGCTCGGCCGTTGAGCTCGCCGTAGCTGATGGTCGCGGAGCGGAAGGTCACGGCGGGTGCGTCCGGAGCGACCGCGGCATGGCGCTCGAAGAGCTGGTGCAACGCGGTCGCGTCCGGAAGGGCGATGGCGCTGTCGTTCCAGTCGTGCAGGATCCGCTGCTGCTCGTCCGCGCGGAGCAGGGGCAGCCGGGCGACCGCCGCTCCAGGGTCGGCGGCGGCTGCTTCGAGCAGGGTCAGCAGGTGCCCGAGCAGCGCCTCGATGCGGGCGGCGTCGAACAGTTCGGTGGCGTAGTCGATGCTGAGTTCCGGCCCGCCGGCCGGGAAGTCCAGGCTGACGGAGAGGTCCACCAGGGTCGCGGCCGGAGGGACCTCGCCGATGTAGCGCACGGCCTGGTGCCGCGGCGTGGGCATGTTGTGCACCGTGAGCACGACCGGGCTGAGGCGGTTGCGGTTTCCGCTGCCGGGCTGCCCCAGCGTGCCGACCAGGTCGGGCAGGGCGAGGCCCTGGTGGTCGAGGTCGCGCAGCGTGGCGTCGCGGACCCGGCTGAGGAGCTCGGCGAAGGAGGGATCACCGGCGACGTCACCCCGCAGCGGCAGGATGTTGAGCAGCGGCCCGACCACGCCCTCCAGGTCGGGGCTGTTCCGGCCGGCCACCGGCGACAGGACCGTGACGTCGGTACGCCCGGTGTAGCGGGTCAGCAGGGCCTGCAGGCCGGTGAGCACCACCATGAACAGGCTGGCGCCATGGGCCGTGCCGCAGTCGGTGAGCCGCGCCAGGAGCTCCGGGTCGAGCCGTCGGCCGATGCGGGCGGAGGCGAAGGAGCGGGCCGCGGGCCTCGGCCGGTCCGCCGGCAACTCCAGTTCCAGGTCGGCGCCGTAGAAGCGGTCCCTCCAGTACGCCGCGAGGCCGGCGTCCTCCCTGGCGCGGGCGTAACGGGCGGCCAGGTCGGGCACGGCGACGGGTGCGGGCAGCCCCGCGGCCGGACTGAGGCCGTCGGCGGCCTGGGGGTGGCTCAGCGCCGCATCGTAGAGCGTGGCCAGCTCATCGCACAGGACCGCCCCGGACCAGCCGTCGTACACCAGGTGGTGGATGAGCAGCACGAGTTCGTCGTCGTTGTCGCCGCGGACGACGAAGGCCCGCGCCAATGGCCCGTCGACGAGGTCGGTCTTGCCGACCGTGACGGCGCCGTCCGCCCCGGAACGCTCGGTGAGCGGAATGCGCCCGTGCTCGCCGATGACCATCCGCGGCTCGGTCCCGTCGTCGGGAAAGCGCGCGCGGAGCAGCGGGTGCCGCCGGACGAGTTCGTCGAGGCCCCTGGTCATCGCCGCCATGTCGATGCGGCCGTTCCACCGGAACCGCACGCCGAGGGTGTGCGCGGGCAGGTCGGCGCAGATGCGTTCGGCCACCCAGAAGTCGCGTTGCAGCGGGGTCAGCGGCAGGTCCACCCCTTCGGGCAGGCCGTCGGCCGGGGTCTCCTCGACCTCGGCAGGCCCGGTGATCAGTTCGGCGACCGCCGCCAGCGTCGGCGCTGCGAACAGCCGGCTCAGCGTCAACTCCGCCCCGTACCGCTGCCGCAGGGCGCCGATGAGCCGGACCGCTGCGAGGGAGTTGCCTCCGAGTGCCAGGAAGTCGTCGTCCGGCTGTATCTCACCGACGCCGAGCAGGGCGCCCCACAGTTCGGCGATCTCGGCCTGCGCCGGCGTCAGGCCCTGGGAGGACACGGGGGCCTCGTCGGTCACCTCCGACAGAGCCTGCCGGTCGATCTTGCCCTGCGGGGTGAGCGGGAGGGACGTGTGCGCGGTCAGCACGGCGGGGACCATGTACGGCGGCAGGCGGCGGCCGAGCCCGGTGCGCACCGCCGCGAGGTCGGTCCCCGGGAGCGCGACGACATGGCCGACCAGGCGTTGCTGCCCGGCGCGTTCCTCGACCAGGACGACGGCGTCGGCCACGGCGTCGTCCGCGCGCAACGCGGCCTCGACCTCGCCCGGTTCGATGCGGAAGCCGCGGATCTTCACCTGGTCGTCGAGCCGGCCGAGGAACAGCAGGCCGCCGTCGGACGCGCGCCTGACCCGGTCGCCGGTCCAGTACTCCCGGCCGCCGTCGGGTCCGGGGCGGAACCGGTCCGAGGTGAGGTCGGGCCGGTGCAGGTAGCCCGTGGCCACGCCGGCGCCGCCGATCACCAGTTCCCCGGTGTCGGCCTGCCCGCCCTCGGCGTCGACGACGCGGCAGGTGACGCCCGGCAGCGGGTGACCGATCGGCACCTGGTCGCCGTTCCACCGGGTCAGCTCGGCGACGGTGGCCACCACGGTGGCCTCGGTCGGCCCGTAGGTGTTGAGCAACTGCACGGAGGTGCCGACCGCGTCCTGCCAGCCGCGGACGAGGTCGGCGCGGGCCGCCTCGCCGCCGATGATCACCAGCCGGACCGTTGCCGCGAGGGTGGCCTCACCGCGGACCAGGGCCGTCACGAGCTCGTGCCAGTAGGCGGTCGGCAGGTCGAGGACCGTGACCGCGAGGTCCGCGCAGCGGTTCAGGAACAGGTCCGGTCGGCTGATCATGTCCTCGTCGCGCAGCACGATCGCGGCGCCGCTGACGAGCGCGGGGAAGATCTCCTCGACGCTGGCGTCGAAGCTCAGGGACGCGAACTGCAGCACACGATCGCGGTCGTCCAGGCCGTACCGGTCCACCGCGGCGCGGCAGAAAGCGTCGAGGGCGGTCCGCGGTACCGCGACGCCCTTGGGCCGGCCCGTCGAGCCCGACGTGAAGATGACGTACGCCGTGCCCGGCTCCACGGGCCCAGGCCCGGTCCCGGCGGGCCCGTACCCGGAGATCCCGTCCTCGTCGACGACGACGCGGGGACGGGTGTCCTCGAGCATCATCCGCGTGCGCTCCGCCGGATACGCGGGATCCAAAGGCACGTACCCGGCCCCTGCCCGCAAGACCGCCAGCATCGCGACGATCGCCCGGCGGCCACGCGGCAGGCGGATCCCCACCAGATCCCCGGCGCGCACCCCGGCGCCCTCGAGTTCCGCCGCGAGGGCCGTGACCTGCTCGGCCAACTCCGCGTACGTCGTCACGTTCGTCTGCTCGACGATCGCCGCCGCCTGAGGAGCACGACGTGCCCACGCGGCGACGGCCGCCCAGATGTCGACCGGACCGTCGTGCTCCGGTACGGCCGCACGACCGACGACTGCCTCGCTCACGGAACTCCTTCACTGGTTCGGGTGATCGGATTCCGCGCAACCATAGAGGTGATCTTGTACAACACGGTGTGACACCGAGAGAAACATGTGATGCCGGGGCGTGCCGCAGCGGTTGGGGAAGTGTTCACGGACCAGGCCATGGACATCCCGGGCGTCACGCACTTCCGAAGGAATGAAGGCAGCCGCGACGGCCGCCCGCCCGGCGTTCATGCCCCATCTCCCGTGTGCCCGGGCGTTGTTCATGTCCCGGCCTCACGCATGCAGAAGATGAGTGGATCAAGCGCGCTATCAACTGACGTGGAGGTAGCCGGGCTTGCGGCGCGCCGCTGCCCACGACTTCCCGAGCGCGAGGATTCCCGCATGGTGCGCACCTCGAGGCGGGGTGCGCACATGGCGAACGCGGTGACGAACAGCCCCAGGGAGAGAGCAGTGACACCGGAGATCGACGAGCACTTCGCCGCCATCAAGGCGGAACACGGCGCCGACTCACTGGCCCGGGTGGAGCAGATGCTGGAGCCACGAGGCCTCACCGAACAGCGCCACCCGCTCCAGCAGGCGGCGAAGTGGGTACTGCCGGGCGTCCCGCAGATCCCCTGGCACGACCCGTACGCCTACCCCGAACTGCTCCCGCTCGTCCGTGCGCTGGAGAGCAACCACGCGCAGATCAAGGCCGAGCAGGAGGAAGCCTGGGCGCGGCAGCGGGAGAGCTTCTCCGACTACGAGCACTACCTGGTCCGCCAGCGGAACTGGCAGGCCCTGTACCTCTACCGTGAGGGCGCTCTCGTCGAGGAGTCCGCACCGATAGCGCCGACCGCGTTCCGGGTGCTCGAGGAGAACGCCGTGAAGCCGGGCATCATCTGCCCGCTCCTGGAGTCGCACTTCTCGACGCTGCTGGCCGGTGCCTCCATCGCACCCCACTGCGACCTGTGGAACTTCAGCATCAACCTGCACCTGGCCATCGACATCCCCGAGGGTGCGGGCATACGTGTCGCGGGCGAGACACGGCAGTGGCAGGAGGGCAAGGCCCTCCTGTTCGACTACTCCTTCGAGCACGAGGCGTGGAACCACGGAACGCGGACCCGGACGTGTCTCCTCGTGGACCTCTGGCACCCGCACACCACGCTGCCCGAACGGGCCGCGCTGGTCACGCTCATGACGGAGATCCGCAAGATGATGGGCTGATCCCGGGCGCGTCCCCCCGCGTCGCGCCGGCCTTCTTCCCGGCCGGCCGGACGCGGCCGGCCGGGAAGAGGGTCACGAAGGCGCGGCGGGGCCCGTCCACGCAGAACCGCGACGCCGGCTGCGGGACCGGAACGCCCCTCCCGCGTTGGAGACGGTGAACACCATGCCTGCTACGGGTGGGTGGAGGCCAGTGATGCCACGTAGGGGGCCAGCTTGGCGGGGCTCACCACCCACATGACGCGTTCGATGCCTCGCTCTGACACATCGGCAGTCACGAGCGCCACCGCGTCGCCACGGTTCGAGACGAGGGCAGCCGGCCTGCCGTTGGCCTCCACCCAGCGGATCTCCGTCTCGGGCCAGAAGCGCGGGGAGTAGGCGACAAGAGTCCTGGAGACGTCTGCCCGGCCGACGACCGGGATCCTGGATGCTCCGCGCGTGCCCGCGCTGTCGGCGTAACTGACGACGTCCGCGGCGAGCAGTTCCTCGAGTGCCGCCAGATCGCCGGTTCGCGCCGCCGCGACGAACGCCTTCAGCAGACGCCGGTGTGCGGTGGAACTGACCGGCTCCCTGCGTTCCGCCGCCAGATGCTTCCGGGCACGGCTCACCAACTGGCGCGTATTGGCCTCGCTCGTCTCCAGGATGTCCGCGACCTGCTTGTACGGATAGTCGAAAGCTTCCCTCAGCACGTAGGCGGCCCGCTCCACGGGGTTCAGCTTCTCCAGCAGGAAGAGAACCGCCATGTCGAGTGCCTCGGCCCGTTCCGCTCCCAAGTGCGGATCCGCGCTGGTGTCGACCGGCTCCGGAAGCCAGGGCCCGACGTACGACTCGCGCCGCATCCTGTCCGACTTGGCGTAGTTGATCGAGAGACGGCTGGTGATCGTCGCAAGGAACGCCGCCGGATCCTTGACGTCGCCACGGTCGACGGTCTGCCACCGCAGCCACGTCTCCTGGACGATGTCCTCGGCCTCCGCGGCACTGCCCAGCACGCGGTAGGCGATACCGAAGAGTCGGGGACGCGCCGCCATGAAATCCCTCGTCGCCTGCTCAAGGGAGTCGGCGTCATCACCCGCACGCATGAGTGGCCTCCGATTTCGCATCACCACGGCTCAGGGCAGGCCCAGTGGGACGCGCGCTGAGCGGTGTGGTCCTGCTTGCCATGGGATCCAGGTCGGACCGCCCCCTGAACTCAATGCCGGATGAACCTATCACACGGTCTGATCATCGAGGTGGACGGCGTGTTTCGTGGGGACGGGTAGGCGTCGCGCCTGGTAGACGGGCATGTGGGCGTGCTAGTGGCGTCGTTTCGGGGAGGGCCGCTCACTCATGACGTGGCGCCTCCGTGACACTGTTGTGATGCTTGCTGTCTGCCACGTCACAACGTGCGCCCGCGAGCCATTGACGTTCATACGTCCATGTACGCTGCATTCATGCCTGAAGGTGCAGCCATCACCGGTACCGCGCTGGTCACCGGGGCCTCGCGTGGCCTCGGCGCAGTGATCGCCCGACGTCTCGCGGCCGACGGACACCCGGTCGCCGTTGTGTACCGCTCGGGGGCCGAAGCCGCTCGCCGGGTGGTGACGGACGTACGCGCCGCGGGCGGCACCGCCGGGGCCTTCGCCGCAGACGTGACCGACGAGGCCGCCGTCACCGACCTCGTGGCGGACGTGACGGCCCGCCTCGGCCCGGTCGCCACTCTCGTCGTCAACGCAACCGGCCCGCAGCCCGATGTGGATCCGGCAGCGGTGACCTGGCAAGACCATCTCGCCCAGCTCGTGTTCTTCGTCAAGAGCCCCACACTGCTGATGCAGGCGGTGCTGCCGGCCATGCGCGAGCGCGGAGGCGGCCGGATCATCCAGATCGGCTCGGACGTGCTGGAGCGCGCGGTGCCCGAGATGTCGGCCTACGTGGCCGCCAAGGCCGCCCAGCACAGCCTCACCAAGTCCTGGGCCCAAGCACTCGGCCCGTTCGGGATCACCGTGAACACCGTCGCCCCGGGTTGGATCCCGGTCGAACGGCACGCCGGAGCAGACCCCGATTCCCTGGCCGCATACGCCGCCGAAGTGCCACTGGGACGCATGGGCCGACCGGAAGACGTCGCCGCCGCCGTGGCCTTCCTCGCAACACCGGACGCCGGCTTCATCACCGGCGAACGCATCAAGGTCAACGGTGGTATCGCCCTCAGCTAAGGGTTGTCCCTCAATCGGCACCGCAGTCGGGTGCTCGCCTCGTTCCTCGCACGCTGGGGCGTGCCGGCGGCCACGGGGGAGGTGCTGGTCGAGGAAGCGATCGGCGGACGATTCGAGACGTGGACCGGACCCGAGCCCGACGTCGTGGACGACGTGGCGCAGCGCCTCGCGCGGTCACTCGCACGGCCCGGCGGAGTCTGAACCATGTCGTGACCGGACTGCCGCCGTCGTCCGGCTCAGCCGGACACGTCCATGCGCTGCGTGCCGATCACCGACAGGAGCCGCAGCGCCTCCTCCGCGGGCGAGCCGGGGTCTGCCGTGTAGATCACGACCTGCTGGTCGCGGTCGGTGATGTCGAGGACGTCGCAGTTCACGGTGATGCGGCCGATCAGCGGGTGGTGGACGGTCTTGCGCAGGGTGGGCTCGGCGCGCACGTCGTGGGCGGCCCACAGCCGGGCGAACTCCGCGCTGCCGGCGAGGAGGTCCGCTACCAGGGTGGCCACCTCGGGGTCGTCGGGGTAGCGGGCGGCGGTGGCACGCAGGTGCCGGGCCGCGGCGTGGGCGAACGCCTCCGCCTCGGACGGGTCGTAGATCAGCCGCTCGCGCGATCGCGGTGCGAGAAAGGCACGGCGTACGAGGTTGCGCTCGGGCCGGGACAGAGCCGAGAAGTCCTCCAGCAGGGCTGCCGCCAGGTCGTTCCAGGCGATCACCTCGTACGTCGCGGACAGCACGATCGCCGCGGCGTGCGGCAACCGCCGCAGTAGGTCGAGGATGCTCTGCCGCACTTCACGCGGGGGCCCGGCGGGCGGGCCGGGCGGGGCACCGGCGAGGTGGTGCAGGTGGTCGCGTTCGGCGTCCGACAGGCGCAGGGCCCGGGCCAGACCGGCGAGCACCTCGCGGGATGGGCGCGGGCCGCGGGCCTGCTCCAGCCGGGTGTAGTACTCGGTCGAGATGAACGCCAGCTGCGCCACCTCCTCGCGCCGCAGCCCCGGGGTGCGGCGGCGCGGCCCGGCGGGCAGACCCACGTCGGCAGGCGTGATGCCCTCACGCCTGCCGCGCAGGAAGCCTGCGAGTTCTCGTCTGTCCACGCCATCCAGTGTGCGCGGTGCCACCATGCCGATCCAGGTACCGCCGGTGCCTGGATCGGCTCCGCGGTCGGACGCACGCTCGATGCCATGAACAACGCACAGACCACCGACACCTCCACCCCCGCCGCCATGGGCCTGCTGGCCGGCAAAGTCGCCTTCATTACCGGTGCCGGTCGCGGTATCGGCGCCGCCGCGGCGCGGCTGTTCGCCCGGGAGGGCGCCCGGGTGCTGCTCGCGGCCCGTACGGAGGACCAGCTCAAGGCGGTGACCGAGGAAATCCGGGCGGCGGGCGGCACCGCCGAGTACGCGGTGTGCGACCTGGCCGACGGGGCCAGTGTCCGTGCCGCCGTCGACCGTGCCGTTGACCTGTACGGCCGGCTCGACGTCGCCTTCAACAACGCGGCGACCAGCGTGCCGCCGGCCCCGCTGGACCAAGTCCCCGAGGCGGATTTCGACCACGTCTACGCCGTGAACCTCAAGGGTCCGTGGCTGGCCGTGTCCGCCGAGGTCGCCGCGATCCGGGCCACCGCCGGCACGGGGGCGATCGTCAACAACTCGTCCGTCGGCAGTCTGAGGGGCAATCCCACACTGCCCGCCTACGGTGCGATGAAGCGCGCGGTCAACAGCCTCACCGAGTCGGCCGCCGTCACCTACGGCCCGGAGGGCATCCGCGTCAACGCCATCGCCCCCGGGACCACACTGACCGAGATGATCCGTGAGTGGAACGACCGCGCACCCGGCGTCGTCGACCAGCTCAACGCGCGCACCCCGCTGCGCCGTGCGGCCGACCCCGACGAGATCGCCCAGGCCGCCGCCTGGCTCCTGAGCGACCGCGCCTCCTACGTCACCGGGACCGTGCTCCCGGTCGACGGCGGCATACAGGCATGAGCCCGGGACGCGGCTGAAGGACCGGTCGCGGGCGGCTCCGGGGGTTGCCTCCCCTCCCGCCCGCCACCGAGTCCCTCGGTGAACGGAACCGCGCTACGGCCGGAAGCCGTCGATCGCCAGTTCCAGCAGGCGGGTGGCCTGGGCGGCGCCTTCGGGGGTGTCGGGGGTACGCCACAGGCAGCTCATGAGCATGATGACGTCGACGGGGTCGATGCCGGGGCGTACCTCGCCTGCCCGTTCGCATGCGTCGAGGAGCCGGCCCACGGCCGCGGTGACCGGGGGCCACGAGGCGCTGACGACCTCCTGCGCGGCGGCGGAGTGCAGTGCCTCTCCGAGGCCGTGCTTGATGCGTACGTAGGCGGCGAGGGTGGTGAACCAGTGCCTCAGCGCGTCCAGTGGGGCACGGGCGGCGAGAATGCCCGGCACCGAGTCCACCAGGCGGTCGACGTCGCGACGGTGGACCTCCAGGATCAGCGCCTCCCGGGTGGGGAAGTGCCGGTAGAGCGTGCCGGGGCCGACGCCCGCGCGTTTGGCGATCGAGTTGAGCGAGGCGTCCGGGGATTCGGCGAGCGCGTCATGGGCGACCTGGAGGATCGCTTCCCGGTTCTTCAGCGCGTCGGAGCGCTGCCGTGCGGCGTCGGGCATGGGTCCTCCAGCGTTGCGGACAGCCGTCCGTTGCGAAACGGAGAGTTCTCCGTTAACGTGACCGAGGTCAAGCGGAGAGCTCTCCGCTTAATCTCGTCCTCCATTGTAGGAGCCCCCTCGTGCGCTACATCAAACTCGGCCGCACCGGCCTGGACGTCTCCCCGGTGGCCATCGGCGCCATGACCTACGGCGAACCCGACCGCGGCCACCCCGTCTGGTCCCTGGACGAAGAGGCCGGCCGGCCCCTGATCAAGCACGCCCTGGAAGCGGGCATCAACTTCTTCGACACCGCCAACCTGTACTCCTACGGCTCCAGCGAGGAGATCCTCGGCCGCGCGCTGAAGGACTACGCGAACCGCGACGACGTCGTCATCACCACCAAGGTCCGCCACGTCATGCGCCCCGGCAGCCCCAACGGCGGCGGCCTGTCCCGCAAGGCGATCATGAGCGAGATCGAACACAGCCTCCGTCGCCTGGGCACCGACCACGTCGACGTCTTCATGATCCACCGCCTCGACAACGACACCCCGCTGGAGGAGACGCTGGAGGCGCTGCACGACGTCGTGAAGTCCGGCAAGGCCCGCTACCTCGGCGCGTCCTCCATGCACGCCTGGCAGTTCGCCAAGGCCCTCCACCTCCAGGAACGTCACGGCTGGGCACGGTTCGTCACCCTGCAGGACCACTACAACCTGCTCGCCCGCGAGGAGGAACGCGAAATGCTCCCGCTCTGTGCCGACGAGGGCGTCGCCACCATGATCTGGAGCCCCCTGGCCCGCGGCCGCCTCGCCCGCCCCTTCGACCAGGCCAACACCGGCGAGCGCGCCGCGACCGACGGCGCCTACGCCGACACGCTCTACGGCAACGCCGAAAGCGACCGGCAGATCATCGACGAGGTCGGCGCCATCGCCGCCGCCCGAGGCCGCAGCCGCGCACAGATCGCCCTCGCCTGGCTGCGCCGCAATCCCGTCGTCGCGGCCCCCGTCGTCGGCGCCCGCACCATCCGGCAGATCGACGACGCCGTCGCCTCCCTCGACCTCGACATCACCGACGAGGAAGCCCGCCGCCTGGAAGCCCCCTACACCCCCCGCCACGACCTCCAGGGCATCTCCGACGTACGCGAACTCGAGCGCATCAAAGCCGGCATCCCCGGCTACGCCAACGTCTGACGCCGCGCCTGGCCGCGGGGGTTCCCGCCGGGCTGGAGTGCCCGCGGTTGCGCCCCGCGCTCGGGTTTGCGAGCGCGGGGCGCGGCGAGGACCTCACCGGCCGGCGGTGGATGCCGCCATCCCCACCGAACCGGGACGGCCCTCGCCTCCGCCGTCATCCGGCGCGCGTGTCACCGACGACCCGGGACATCGCACCTACCCCGTGACGCGGAACAGGTGGGTCCCCGGGCCGACGGTGAAGCGGGCGGTGCCGCCGCTGCGTTCGCCGGCCGCCGCGGCTGCGGGTGCGTGCACCTTCTGCCGGCCGCTCACCGGTACGAGGACCTCGGCGGTCGACCCCACCGGCACGTCGACGCGCAGGGTGAAGCGTCCGTGCGTCCGGGTCCACGACGAGGCGATCCGGCCGAGAGGCGACTCGACGTGGGCGGAGGCGTGGGTCAGGTCCCCTACGGCATGGGGGCGGATCGTCACCTTCGTGTAGCCGGGCGCGGCGGGTGAGATGCCGGCCACGCCCTGGTAGAGCCAGTCGTCCACCGTGCCCATGAAGGCGTGGTCGTGGGAACGCGAGTTCGCGTTCCACTCCTCCCACATCGTCGTGGCCCCCAGGCCCTCGAACCAGTAACCCCAACCGGGGTAGGTCGGGTTGGTCGCCACCGTGTAGGCCAGGTCGGCATGCCCGGCGTCGGTGAGGACCGGAAGGAGCGCCTTGGTGCCGAGCGCGCCGGTATCGAGGTGGTCGCCGCGGGCGTGGATGTCCTCGACGAGGTTGTCGACCACGGCCTGGCGGTGTTCCCCGGGCACCAGGCCGAAGCTCAGCGGCAGCAGGTTCGACGTCTGCCGGTAGCCCGCGGCCTTGTTGTCGTAGTAGGCCTCCTCGTCCTGGTCGTAGAACGTGGCGTTGAAGGTGTCCTTGACCTGCGCGGCGAAGCCGCGGAAGTGACGGGCGTCCGTGTCGTGGCCCAGCGCCTTCGCCATCGTCGCCAGCCGCGTCGCGGTGAGGTAGATGTACGCGGTTCCGGACAGCCGGGTGCCCTCCGGCGCGTTGGCGCCCTCCGGGGAGAGCCAGTCGCCGTAGCTGAAGCCGGTGTAGATGCCGCCGGTGCCGGCGATCTCGTGCTCGTAGTGCTCCAGCCAGGCCTTCATGCCGTCGTAGTTGTCGGCGACCGCCTTGGTGTCGCCGTAGTACCAGTACAGGTCCCAGGCACCGAGGATGAAACTGGCGGACCAGATGGGATCCTTGACCTGCTTGCCCGACTCGGTGGTGGGCACCGTGGGCCCGATGGACCCGTCGTCGTTCTGGTCGTCGCGGTGTGAGCGCAGCCAGCTGTCGTAGAAGTTCTGCATGTCGAAGTTCGCGATCGCCGAGTCGGCGTACAGGAAGCCGTCGGCCGTGTAGGGCCGCTTCTCGTACATGGGCGTGTCGGTCGGGATCGAGTGCAGGTTGTTGAGGATCGTGTCGGCCTGCGCGTCCTGGTAGCGGTTCAGCAGGTCACTGGAGCTGGTGAAGTCGCCGGTGGACGCCACCGCCGTGTGCACCCTCATCCCGTCGACCGACCGGAGGGCGACCCCCTGGGGGACGACGACCTGGGCGTAGCGGAAACCGGCGTAGCTGTAGCTCGGCTGGTAGTGCTCCACCCCTTCGCCCTTCAGGGTGTACGAGTATTTCTGCAGGCCCAGTCCGAAGGCGCCGGTGTTGTCGACGGTGCCGTCGGCGCGCAGCTTCTCGCCGTAGGTGACGGTGACCGTGGCCCCGGCAGGTCCCTGGACCCCGATGCGCGCCCAGCCGGCGGTGGGGCTGCCGTAGTCGTAGACGTGCGTGCCGTCGGCCGGGGCGCTGGTGTGCTCGGCCTTGAGGTGGTCGGTCACCTTGACGGGCGGGAAGCTCTCCGAGCGGAGCGTGCCCTTCGGGCCGTCGACCGTCAGCGCACGGCGCCAGGTGCCGTCCTCGAAGCCCGGACGGTCCCAACCGGACTGCTCCACGCGGGCGTCGT
Source organism: Streptomyces sp. PA03-6a (assembly GCF_033792765.1). Lineage (NCBI taxonomy): Bacteria > Bacillati > Actinomycetota > Actinomycetes > Kitasatosporales > Streptomycetaceae > Streptomyces > Streptomyces sp. PA03-6a. Next base: position 64,062 of record NZ_JARAVK010000001.1, read on the forward strand.
AGGCCTCCCCGAACCAGAGCGACTGGGTGGTCGTCGGCCCGTCGGACACCTTCCACGAGTCGTCACTGACCACCTGCTGGTGCGTGCCGTCGGTGTAGGTGATGTCCAGCTCCAGCTTGAGCTTCGGCTCGCCCCACCAGGACGACGCCTTCCACTCGTCCGGGTCGGTCATCGCGTAGAAGCCGCGCCCGAGGCTGACCCCGATGGCGTTGCCACCGGTGCGCAGGGCGTCGGTGACGTCGTAGGTCGAGTACAGGACGGTCTTGTCGTACACCGTGAACCCGGGCTCGAGTTCCCGGTCGCCGATGCGCCGGCCGTTCAGGTAGAGCTTGTTGTAGCCCAGGCCCGCGACGTGGGCGCGCGCCGACGCCACGTGCTTCTTCGCCGTGAACTCGTCGCGCAGCAGCGTCTCGGGCGGCGGCGGCGCCGACACCGACCGGCCCCAGGGGCCCGAGCCGTAGCGTGCGGCCACGCGCGCGTTCGGCCACGCCGCGTCGTCGTACCCGGGCTGCTCCCACCCGTCGTCCGCGGAGGACGAGGCCTTCCAGCCGCTGTCGGTGACGATGTCGGCGGGCGAACCCGCCCCCTGCAAGTGCAGGCTTCCGAGCACGCCCGCCGGCCCCTGATTGGTGTTCGTCGCCTCGACCGCCAGCACATTGGTGCCCGCGTGCAGGTAGGGGGCGATGTCGATGACGCTCGCCGTCCTCCAGGAGTCCGCGACGCGTGGAGAGCTCGCCACCTCGGTGCCGTTGACGTACAGCGAGAAGCGGTCGTCTGCGGTGAGCTGCAGCTCCGCCGAGGTGATCTGCGCGTCGGCGGGCACGTCGAAGCTCCGGCGCATGTAGCGCGTCCCGGCGGGAGCCGAGTCGGCCGGGTCGCCCTCGGGGTACCAGATCCAGCTCGCGTCGTCGAGCCGCAGCGAGGGCGCCTTGTCGTGGGCCCCGATCCAGGCCCCGCGGAAGTCGCCGGGGTTGACGAAGGCCGTCTCGAATCGCGCCTCACCACTCCACGGCGACGCCTTTCCGGACCCGTCCCAGACCCGTACGCGCCAGTAGTAGCCCGAACGCGACGCGAGAGCGGGGCCGTCGTACGCCACGTCGAAGGACCGGGAGGAGCGCACGCGCCCGCTGTCCCAGACGTTCGCCCGGCCGCCGCGGGACGTGGACACCTCGACCTCGTAGGCCACTTGCTCGGCGGCGGTGCGACCGGCTGCGCCACGGCCCGGTGCCACGTGCCAGCTCAGCCCCGGCCGGGGGACGTCGACACCCAGGGGCTGGACCTGGTGCTCGACCTCCAGCCCGCTCACCGCGAGCGCCGACCCGCCTGCGGCCGAGCCCTGTTGGACCTCCGGGACGGGCGCGCCCGCCGCGCCGGGCGCCGCTTCCAGCCCCCACGCCGCCGCGAGTGACAGCACCAGCCCGGCAGCGATTCTTCGCTTCCTCACGCTTGCTCCCATCGATGACACCTTCGGCATGCGGCGCGCACGCAAGCCGGCAATGAATCGTTTCAGTTGTTTCGCGTGTTACTCAACCACAGCTGTCAGGAGGGAGACAAGGTGTCGTCGGCGGCCGCCGGGGCGCAGGTCCGCCTCGCGGCGGATGAGGGCGCGTTGCCGTCGTGGCGTGACCTGGCGCGGTCGTCGGGGTGACCTGCGTCCAGGTGACTTTCGCTCTGTGCGGTGTGGGTTCCCGCCCTGCCGGGGTGCTCATGGGTACGCCCCGCGCTCGGGTCGGTGAGCGCGGGGCGTGTGTGTGCCGGGATCCGGCGGGGGCCGCGGTGTGCCCGGCGGGTGTCCTACGGGACGAGCTTGAGGAGCTTGTTGGGCGAGCCGGAGCCGATGCCGCTCAGGGCGCCGTTGGTCGCACCGTTCACGAGCACCGAGGCGACCGTCGCGGGGGAGGAACCGGGGTGTGCGGTCAGGTACGCGGCGGCAGCACCGGAGACGTGGGGAGCGGCGAAGGACGTGCCGTTGCCCGTGTAGGTGGCGCTGTCGGAGTCGTTCCAGCCGGCGGTGACGCCCGAGCCGGGGGCGAAGAGGTCCACGACCGGGCCGTAGTTGGAGTAGCTCGCCCGTGCGTCGGTGCGGGTGGTCGCGCCGACGGTGATCGCGGTGCTCACCCGGGCGGGGGAGTAGCCGGAGGCGGGGGCCCCGGAGTTGCCCGCGGCGATGGAGTAGGTCACGCCGGAGGTGATCGAGTTCCGCACGGCGTTGTCCAGCGTGGTGCTGGCGCCGCCGCCGAGGGAGACGTTCGCGACGGAGTTGGCGACGTGGTTGGCGGTGATCCACTCCACGCCCGCGATGACGCCGGCGGTGGTGCCGGAGCCGTCGTTGCCGAGGACCCGGACCGCGACGACCTTCGCCTTCTTGGCCACGCCGTAGGTGGTGCCGGCGGCGACCGTGGCGACGAACGTGCCGTGGCCGTGACCGTCCTGGGCGGTGGCGTCGTTGTCGACGAAGTCCCAGCCGTAGGAGGCCCTGCCGGCGACGTCCTGGTGGGTGATGCGTACGCCGGTGTCCAGGACGTAGACGGTCGCGCCGTTCCCGCCGTGGTCGGGGTAGGTGTAGGTGCCGCTCAGCGGCAGGTTCGCCTGGTCGATGCGGTCCAGGCCCCAGGGGGCGCTGGTCTGGGTGCCGAGGGCGTGGACCACCTGGTCCTGTTCGACGGAGGCGACCTGCGGGTCGGCGGCCAGCCGCCGGGCCTGGGTGCCGCTGAGCGTCACGGAATAGCCGTCGAGGGTGGAGGTGAAGGTTCGCTTGACCTTGCCGCCGTACTTGGAGATCAGTGCCTTGCCCGGTAATCCGGTCGCGGTGAGACCGGCGCCCGGCTTCAGGGTGACGAGGTAGCTGCCGGGCACGGCCTCGGCGGAGTTGGCGGCCAGCACGACGCCCTCGGCCGGCGCGGCCTGGGCGGGAACCGCCGCGAAGGCGGCGGCGGATGCCACGGCGAGGCTCGTCGCGATCGCCACGGCGATCCGCTGCTTCATGCTGCGCACTGCTGACATCGGTATGGGTCCTCCTCGACCAGGCACGTGCCGGGGGGCGCGTGCTGAACCGGAAGCGGCACGCGGGGCGGTGCCACGGAGCGACCTTGAGCCCCCGCCGGGCAGCGGAACAAGAGTTCCCGAGATCTGTCATGAACAAGACATGGGGTGCCATTCTCATGCAGTCCTGCAGCAATACGAAAGCGGGGCTTTCGCGATGATCCAGGACGAAGTGCGCCGTGGTCGCGGCGGACGGTGCGCACCTCGGTGCCGAGGGTTGCGGCGTGTTCGACGAGGTGCCGGCGGTAGCCGTGGAAGGGGCGAACCGCCTTCGCACCCTGTACCGCTGCCGTCCCCTGTCGGCTCCCGTCGGACGCAGAAGGTGGGGCTCAGCAGGTCCAGCCGCCGAGATGCACTTCCGGTGCATCCGTACCTACGATCGATAAGTCAAGCGCAGTGTGCGGCGGACGGTTGGTAGATCTTGGATCGCCGACGCGAAGGCCGCCCGTATCGGAATGAGCAGCTCATCCGTCGGGCGGGCCTCAACCTTCCTGCTCAAGCGCCTGATACGCCCCGCGGAGACAGCGAGTCTTGTCGCGCACGTCGCGTCCGATCAGGCTTCGGCTACAACCGGTGCGCCACCAAGCGTGGGCGGCGGTTTCGTACCAACGATTTTCCCCTGACCTTCCCGGCTGAATTCCTCGGATTCTCCTTGGCGCGCCGATCGCATACCAGGGGCATATTTCGGCATCCTCAAGGAAGGATATGCTGTGAAACTCGATCAGATCCTCCCGGCGCACATAGGGTTTGGTAGTGCGCCGCTCGGAAACATGTTCCGCTCCGTTCCCGAGGAAGAGGCCATGGCAACTGTCGACGCTGCCTGGGAACAGGGAACACGCTACTTCGACACCGCGCCCTTCTATGGTTCCGGACTGTCGGAGATACGTCTTGGGAAAGCGCTTTCCGGTCGTCCACGTGACAATTATGTGCTCAGCACGAAGGTCGGCCGTGTCATCCTGGACGAGGAGGAGGACCCTTCTGCACGTGATCTTGGCGAGAAGGGCAATCTCTTTGCCTACGGGCGTCCGAACAAGATGCTTCACGTGTGGACGGCCGACGCCACGAAGCGCTCGATCGAAGACAGCCTGAAGCGCCTGCAAACCGACCGCCTGGACATCGTATGGGTGCACGACATCGCCCAGGACTTCCACGGCGACGTATGGCTGCAGAAAATCGAAGAGGCCCGCACGGGCGCCTTCCGCGTCCTTACCAAATTGCGCGACGAGGGTGTCATCAAGGCTTGGGGACTCGGGGTCAACCGCACCGAGCCCATCGAAATCACTCTCGCGCTCGAAGAGCCACAACCGGATGGGTTCCTGCTGGCCGGTCGCTACTCCCTGCTCGACCATGCGCACGCCTTGCAGCGACTGCTGCCCATGGCAGAGGAGCAAGGCGTCGGCATGGTCGTAGGAGGTCCCTACAGCTCCGGCATCCTCGCCGGCGGCACCCACTTCGAGTACGTCACTGCCCCGCCCGAGATCGTGGCCAAGGTCGAGCGGCTGAAGGAACTCACCAACAGGCACGGCGTGACCATCAAGGCCGCCGCCCTGCACTTCTCGCTGGCGCACCCGGTCGCCGACGCGGTGATCCCGGGCGCGACCCAGCCCGCCCACACCGTCGAAGACCATGCCGCGCTCAACGAGAAGGTGCCCGCCGAGTTCTGGACCGATCTGCGTGCCTCCGGCCTGGTCAGTCCCATGGCGCCCCTGCCGGGCGGCGCGTAGGTCGCATCGCCGTCAACAGCCGTCCAACGAGTCCTGGAGGAGCGACATGGCATCCACATCGGTGAGCAGGGTCGTCCCGGCCTCTCCCGCACGCGTTTGGGAAGTGATCGGCGGGTTCGGATCGCTGCCCGACTGGCTGCCGTACATCCCCGAAAGCACCTTCTCGGAAGGTGGTCGTGTGCGGCACCTGAAGAACCCCGAGGGTGACCCCATCGTGGAGCGGCTGATGGCGTTCGACGAGGAGCAGCGGTACTACAGCTACCACATCCTGCAGGCGCCCTTCCCGGTCGTCGACTACCTGTCGACCCTGCGGGTCTACGAGATCAGCGGCAACGAGAACGCCGCCGAAGTCCAGTGGTCCGGCCGCTTCGTTCCGAGCGGGGCCACGGACGAAGAGGTCGTCGACCTCTTCACGGGCATCTACCGTGACGGCCTGGACGCTTTGGTCAAGACACTCGGTGGCTAGGAGCGCCGTTCCGAGCGCTGAGGGCACGATGCCCTCGATGAGGCCCGATCCTTCGGCGCCCTGTCCGCACGACTGTCATGAAGGCGACAGTTCACAGGAAGGGCGTCAGTCTTGGCGGCCGGGGAGCATGGTCAGGGCCCGGGAGCGCTGTGCGACGAGGCCGTCGTAGGTGCCGTCGCGCTCGGCCCAGCGGTGCATGAGGACGCCCTTCACGAGGACTTCGTGGGGGGTGGGCTCCTCGGAGAGCAGCTGCATGACCTCGGTGGCGAAGTCGTGGAGCGGCAGCGCGTGCGGGTTCACCTTCTCCTGGCCCGCAGTGGCGACGGCCGGGGGAACGAGTTCCACGACGCCGACACCTGTGCCGTCGAGCTGCGCGCGCAGTGCCTCGGAGTAGGCGTGCACCGCGGCCTTCGACGCGGCGTAGCTGGGCATGGGCGGGAACGGCAGGAAGGCGATGCCGGAGGTGACCGTGACGAAGGTGCCGGCGCCCCGCCGGACCAGGTGCGGGGTGAAGGCGTCGATGACCCGGATGGTGCCGAGCAGGTTGGTGTCGATCGTCGTCTCCGTCGCCTCGAAGTGCGCGGGGTCGCGCAGATCCTCCAGGAGCATGACGCCCGACATCGTCACCACGGTGTCCAGCTCGGGGTGCCGGGCCAGCACGGCGTCACGGGCAGCCGTGACGGAGGAACTGTCGGTGACGTCGATGACGAACGTGGCGAAGCCTTCCGCGGCGAGGTCGGAGAGCGCCTGCGGGCTGCGCCCGCCGACGGCCACGGTGCTGCCCGCCGCCGCAAACCGGCGGGCCAGCTCTCGGCCGATTCCCGAGGTCCCGCCGACGATGAGAACGGTGCGATTGGAGAGATCCACGAGATCTTCCCTTCGGTGCAGGGCGCCAACGGCGTTCAAGGCCGCGGCGCAGACAGTGATGTCCGCTGTCCCTTTCGAAGCAGCGCTACCGAAGTCTCGACGGCATCCGCTGAGTGAGGCAGGGCCCCCTTCTTCCCTGGTCCTGCCAGGGCCCCCTCTCAGACACGCGCACCGCATTACGGTGTCGACATGAAGGACGAGGGATCCGGCAACCGGCTCGGCAGCTACCTCCGGGCCCGGCGCGAGCTGGTCTCCCCGGCACAGGCGGGGCTCCCGCCCGGCGGAAACCGCCGCGTCCCGGGCCTGCGCCGTGAGGAAGTCGCCCTGCTCGCCGGAATCAGCCCGGACTACTACCTGCGTCTGGAACGGGGCCGCGACAAGAACCCTTCGCCGCAGGTCCTGGAATCGCTGGCACGCGTCCTGCAGCTCGACGACATCGAGCGGACGTATCTGCTCGGCCTCGCGGCGGCACGCCCCAGGGCGCTGCGCCGCAGGCGGCCCGAGCACGTGCCGGCGCGGGTGCACGAGCTGCTCGCCCACCTGCAGATCCCCGCGTTCGTCGAAGGGCGCGCGTTCGATGTCCTGGCTTCCAACCCCATGGCCGTCGCGCTCTCCCCCCGCCTGCAGCCCGGCCAGAACCGGCTTCGTTCGCTTCTCCTCGATCCCGAGGAACGAGCCTTCCAGCAGGACTGGACGAAAGCCACCGCCGATTTCGTCGCCGCCCTTCGCACCACCATCGGGGACGACACCGACGACCCCCGGTTCGTCGAGCTCGTCGGCGAGCTCGCACTGTCCAGCCAGCGGTTCCGCACCCTGTGGGCCCGGCACGACGTCCGCACTCTGGACGGAGGCACGACCACGGTGAACCACCCCGTCGTCGGTGAACTACGCCTCCACCGCGACAAACTCGCGATCGGCGATGTCATCCTCGTCGTCTACTACCCCGACAAGGGCGACGACAGCGACGGGAAACTGCAGCTCCTTGCCGCACTCTCACGCGCCGATTCAGCCGGCACGGCACCCGACAGGCCGACGGACAGCCCGCACCCATAGGCCCCCTGACCTCCACGCGCCGCGCTGGCGTCGCCACCTGACGCGCGCCCCGACATCCAGGGTTCGCGCAGGGATCCCAGGGAAGCGTGGCAGGCTGGTCGGCATGTGCGGCCGCTACGTCTCCACCCGACGCCCCGAGGACCTGGTGAAGCAGTTCCGGGTCACCGAATGGAACCCCGAAGCCCTCGTGGCGCCGAACTGGAACGTCGCCCCGACCAACCAGGTGTGGAGTGTCTTCGAGGGCGTCGACCGGGAGACCGGGGCGCTGGAGCGGCAGCTGCGGCCGCTGCGGTGGGGGCTGGTCCCGTCCTGGGCGAAGGACCCGGTGATCGGTTCCAAGATGATCAACGCGCGGATGGAGACGGTCCACGAGAAGCCCGCCTACCGCCGCGCCTTCACCAAGCGCCGTTGCCTGCTGCCGGCCGACGGCTACTACGAGTGGGTACCCGTCCCGTCCACCGAGGACAGGAAGGCGCACAAGCAGCCCTACTTCGTCAGCCCGGAGGGCAGCGACCAGGGCATGGCCTTCGCGGGCCTGTACGAGTGGTGGCGGAACAAGGCGGTCGTCGGTGACGACGCCCCGGGCGCCTGGCTGGCCACGTGCACGATCATCACCACCGAGGCGACCGACGCCGCCGGCCGGGTCCACCCTCGGATGCCGTTGACCATCGCGGCCGCAGACTACGACGCTTGGCTCGACCCCGAGCACCAGGACCCCGACGAACTCCGCGCCCTGCTGACTGCGCCCGCCGATGGCCACCTGGCGGTCAGGCCCGTGTCGCTGAAGGTCAACAGCGTCCGGAACAACGGGCCGCACCTCTTGGACGCCGCCGAGTTCGAAGGCTGATCCCCCCCCGGCAGCGAATGGCTGTGATCGGCTCTACGACCGGACGGCGGAGCGGCGTGCGGCCGACTCAGGCGGTAGAGGGCCGGACCTCGACAGGAGCGGGCCGCTTGCCCAGGTTCCGCCAGGCAATGGCGCCCACGATGGGGAACAGGACCATGATGACCAGCCAGCCCGCCTTGGGCAGCGTCCGAATCCGTGCGGCAGGGGTCCTGATGCAGTCGACCAGGGCGTAGACGTACAACGCCGCGACTATTGCGTACATCACGTAGACCGGCACCGACGTCATCGGGTCACCTCATGTGCAAGGGCGGCTGCCCGCTTCGGTGCGGCACGGCCTGGCCCCACTGGATGGTCATATTAACGGGCATCCCAAGGGGCTGAAGAAACCCTCTGACGGTCTACGGCCACGAAGGAAGACACGACACGCGCGGTGACGGTCCGGCACGGCACGGGACCCCGGCAGATGGCGGCCGGGGTCCCGTGCTGGGGGTGTGTCTCGTTCCCGGGATTCAACGAACGGCAGCAGCGGGCGTCACGGCCCGGCGACGGGGTGCGTGATTGCGCGGAGTGGCGCGCCACCCTTGCCCTTTTTAGATGCCACATGTAATCTATTGTCGTAGGTCCGGCCGCAGGCAGTGCTGTCCACCCGTGGAGGTTTCCTCCTCGGTAGGTGACGGATCTCCGGGCACTGGCCGCGCCCGCGTGGCGCCGGGGATCCCGAGCCCTCACCGGCAACACCGGCGAAAAAGAGGCGAAGAATCAATGATCACGATCTTGATCACGACAGCCAACGGCGAGACCGGCCGTCCGATGGTCGACTACCTGCTCACGGAGGGCTTCCACGTGCGCGCCATGGTCCGCACGGACGACGAGCGGGCACAGCGGCTGCGTGACAAGGGCGCCGAGGTCGTGTTCGGAGACCTGCTCAACCTCCGCGACGTTCGTAAGGCCCTGGAAGGGGTCCAGCGCGCCTACTTCAACTACCCGCTCGGTGAGGGACTGGTGGAGGCCGCAGTGATGTTCGCCCAGGCCGCCAAGGAGGAGGACCTCGAGCTCATCGTGAACATGTCGCACTTCCAGTCCCGGCCCCACGCGCGCAGCAAGGCCACGCAGAACCACTGGCTCTCCGAGCAGATCTTCGACTGGTCGGAAGTCCCCACCACTCACCTGAGGGTCACGTTCTTCATGCAGTGGCTGCTCTACATCTCCGGGCTGATCCGCTACGGCCGCTACGTGATGCCGTTCGACAAGGAGAGCCGCTTCGCCCCGATCGCCGGCCGCGACATCGCGCTGACCGCCGCCAACATCTTCGCCTCGCCCGAAGAGCACGCCGGGCAGGTCTACGCCCTCACCGGCCCTGTGGAATACAGCCACGAAGAGCTCGCGGCCGAGGTCGGCCGGGTGCTGGGCAAGGACCTTCCGTTCGAGCAGGTCACCGTGGCCACCTTCCTGGAGATGCTCGGTATCGGGCAGGACATGGCGAAGCTCAGGCACTTCGAGGCCGTGACCCTCGACCAGCACGAGGGCCGCCTCGCGGGCATCAGTGACACGGCCCCGCGCATCAACGGGCAGCCGCTCACGACGGTCGAGGAGTTCATCACCGAACACCGCCCGGCGTTCGAGCTCGACCACATCAAGCCGAGCGCGTAGCCGGCCGGCCTGAGATCGCCCGCAGCACGGCGAGCCCTCGAACGCCGGCACCGTACGCCGCGGACCTCAGTGCGTGGGATCGTCGGAGTGGCCGTCGGGGAGGTCGACGAGGATCACTGCCACGTCGTCGCTCAAATGGCCCTCGGTGTGGTGGAGCAGCCGCTGGTGCAGTTGTTCCAGGAACTCCTCCGGGGTGGTGGCGTGCAGCGCTTCCATTGCTTCGGGCAGGGCGAAGAATTCGTCGTCGCGGTTGCGGGCTTCGATGACGCCGTCGGTGTAGAGCAGCATCCGGTCGCCGGGGAGGAACGGATGGCTTTCGGCTTTGGGCGGAGGCCCGGTGCAGAGGTCTTCCAGACCGAAGGGCGGTAGCGGGCAGGAGGGCGTCAGGGCCTGCACCTTGCCCTGGTGCAGCAGCAGCGCGGGCGGGTGGCCACGGTTGATCAGCTCCACCACATGTTCACCCGGGATGTCCGGCACCTGGGCCAGCAGGGCGGTGGTGAATCCTTCCAGCGCGGCTTCCTGCCCGAACGCCCCCGGCACGTCCGCCTCCCTCAGCAGCGCGGCCCCACAGCGGTCCATGACCTTCACCAGGTCGTCCTCGTAGTGCACGGCTTCCCGGAAGGCACCCAGCGCCACCGCGACCGCTCGCATGGCGTTCAGCCCCTTGCCGCGGACGTCCCCCACGATCAGCCGGACGCCGTACCGTGTCAGCACCGCCTCGTACAGATCACCGCCGACCTGCGCGCCCGTCCCCGCCGCGAGGCTCAAGCTGGCCGTCCGTACCGGACCCAGCCGCGCCGGAACAGGCCGCAGGATGACGTCCTGTGCCGCCACGGCGATACGGCGGACCTGGTCGAGCTCGCTGCGCCGACGCGCACGCACCGCCTTGCTCAGCATCACACTGGCCATCGACACCACCAGCAGACCCACGAGGTTGCCGAAGACCAGATGGGTTCCCCACGCATGGTTGTAGGTGGCCGTGGTCAGGTTGACGACCAAGGCGGCAGCCGCCGCCGACAGGGTGCCCTTCGGGCCCATCGTCAGCGCTGCCAGCGCCGGCACGGCGGTGAGGAGGGGGCCGGTCATCAAGAAATGCGCAGGTGACAGTTCGATCCCCAGCACGCCCAGCGCTATCACGAAGGGCACAGCCTGCGTGAGTGTCAGGAGGACCCCGCTATGGCCGCCCGCTCCCGGCCCGGGAGACGAGCAGGACGGTGACCGCATGCATTCAGCCTGCCCCAGTGCAGCGCCGATCGCACCGCCGAGCGTCCGGCACGGCCTGACCCATGCCGAGCGCAGCGCTCGCTCCGTAAAGGGCCGCTGCCGCTCATCGGGCTGTGGCCGCCGCAAGCTCGTGGCCTGCTGGTGAACTCCTTCTTCCACGAGGAACACGAGGAAGGAGAACGCCGGCCCGGCCTCACGTCGGAACGCGTCCGGCAGATCTCGTCGACGGCCCGTCCCCTCATGGTCTGGCCGCCTCCGCGCACACCGGGTCGTCGACCGCGCTCACGGTGTACGGGGGCTGTCCCGGCGGGTCGTCGTTCTGGCTGTTGACGACGTAGAGCCGGCAGCCGTGGCGGGCCAGGGTGGTGGGCAGGTCGAAAGGCTCGCCGGTGATGCGGTGCGTCACCGTGCCTGCGTGCAGACCCTGGTCAAGTTCGGCGATGTAGACGCCGTTCGGGGCGCCGTAATTGAGCACGGCGTAAAGCGTCCGCCCCCGTAGCAGCATCCCATCGGCCCCGAAGGACGCGCCGCCCAGATCGAGCTGGACGACCTCACCGGTGGCGACGTCCACCCGCCACACCGCCTCGGTCCCGTTGGACGCCACCAGAAGTGTGCTGCCCGACCGGTCCGCGACGATGCCGTTGAGCAGCCAGTACTGCGCGGGGAACTGCGGGAAGGCCGAGCGGATGTCCAGCCACGGTTCCAGGGGCCCGAGCCTGCCATGGCGGAGGGCGGCCCGGTACACCACGGGGTTGGCCCAGTCCGTGGCGTAGACGGCGTCGTCGGTGATCACCAGGTCGTTCAGGTCCGGCGCGCCGAGCGGACCGCCCTGCGCGGTGCGCGTGGCGAGCAGTCGGCCGCGACGGTCGTGGACGGTCAGTTCGCCTCCTCCGACGGAGTACACCCGCCCCCGGCCGTCGGTGTGCACCCCCAGCGTGCTCGGGCGGTTCGCCAGGCCGTCAGCCCGAAACGACCGCAGGCGCACGGTGCGGACGTCGCCCCGGTACAGCGCGCCGGTGCCGTCGGAGGACACGTACATCGTGCCGTCGCGGTCGATCGCGATCCCCTCAGGCAGCACCCCGCGAGCCTCGGAGACGACGTAGGTGCGCGGCAGTTCGTGCGCGGTGGCAGGGACGGCGGGCAGGGCCGCAAGGCCGGCCAGCAAGGCCGCGGCGCCGAGCCGCGGAAGTCGGGTGGAGCCGGGCATCGTGGCTACCTCCGGGTGCGTGGTGGACGTCCCCGCGACGCGGGGACGTCCGAGAGCCTGCCCGGGGCCGTACGGCGGCCGCATCGCCTTTCACGTCTAGGCGAAAGGCTCCGCCTGGCCCATAATCGGTCGGCGTGATCCGCTTACACTTCGACGCCGCCGACCTGTGCCGGATCACACTCGCCCCGGCGCCCAACGCCCTGTGGGAGGCGGTCCTCAGCGTGCGCGGCCTGCGCACCGCGACCGCCGGAGCGGGCCGGGCGCACCCTGCCGCCGGGCGGTGGCGCCGCCAGGTGAACGGCAGCTTCGCCGACCGCGCCGGGGTCCTGCTGGACCTGGTGCCCCGTGACGGCCACGTGCCCGACTTCTTGCTCCAGCCCGCCGCCGGGGACCTCGCCACGGCCGTCGACCTGGCCGGGCGCACCCCCGCCGCCCGCATCGCCGAGGACCTGAGGCTTCCACGGGACCCTGGCGGCCGGGGCGGCGCGCAGGAGCCGCCCAGCCGCTGGTCGCTCGAGCTCGCCGCCGGATCGGCCGCCGCACGGCGCGTCCTCACCGCCGACCTGCGGAGTTACTTCGCCTCCTCGATCGCCCCGCTGTGGCCGCGGGTCCGCACCGACGGCGCGGCGGACCGCGCCCTGCGGGCCGAGATGCTGCTACGCGGCGGCGTCGACGCCCTGCTGACCACACTCGGCCCCACCTGGCGCTGGGAACCCCCGGTGCTCCACCTGCCGTCCCGGAACACGTATGACATCCCGCTCTGCGGCCGGGGCCTGCTGCTCATGCCGTCCTGGTTCGCCACCGGCCCCATGATCAGGTACCAGCCCGGCGAACCGACCGTGCTGGCCTACCCGATGCACCTGCAGGAGCCCTCCACCGACCCGGGCGCCCTGCCCGGGGCTGCCCTCGGACCGCTGCTGGGGCGGACCCGGGCAGCCGTTCTCCAGGCCCTGCGCGATCCGGCGACGACCACCGCGCTCGCCGAGCGGCTCGGGGTCTCGCTCGCGACCGCCAGCCAGCACGCCGGCGTCCTGCGCGACGCAGGGCTGGTGCGCACGACCCGGATCGGCATCGCCGTCCTCCACAGCCTCACCCCGCTCGGCACGGCCCTGCTGTCGGGCGAGCCACCCGCGGCGTTCCGCTAGGCCGTGTCGTCCGCGAGCGTGTGCGCGGTCCGTCCGCGGTGGCCGGACCACCGCGGACGGACCGGCCGCACCGCACCCGTGGCGGGTGCGTGAACGGCCGCGCCTCAGCGCAGGCCGAAGGCCCGGATCACCGTCTGGTGCACCGAGTTGCCCGCCGAGTCCTTCGCGGTCGCCCGCAGTGACACGAAGGACGCCTTGTCCGGGGCGTCCAGGCGGAACCGCCCGTCGCTGCCGCAAGCGGCCCTGTGCCAGGTCCGGCCGTCGTCGTAGGACAGCTCCACGCCAACCGCGCCGAGCTTGCCGGCGAGGCTGGCGCCCGGCAGGTGGGCGGCGGTGACGGACAGGGTGTCGTGCCGCCCGGCACGCCCTGCCGCGTCGGTGCCGATCCGGTAGTCGAGCTGCACCAGCGGCAGCACCACGGTGGCGGCATCGGTCGGCTGCGCCGACGTGAAGTCCCACTCGGTGCGCGTACGGGAGGAGTACGGGGTGTAGGTCACGTCCCGCTCGCCGGTGACGACCAGCTTGTACGGCAGCTTGCCGCGGCTGGGGGCGTCTCCCCAGACGTTCGTGAAGTTCCCCTGGCCCAGCTGGGTGTTGCCCTGGTAGAGCGTCTGCTGCTGGGTCACGGCCGGGTCCTGGTTCCACCCGACGTGGTTGCCGCTGCCCCAGGCCGGGATGTCGACGTACAGGAGGCTGCCGTTGCGGGTGGGCGGCAGGTTGTTGAAGAAGGCGTCGTTCAGGAAGGGGCGCTGGATCGGCTTGAACCACTCCTCGGACTGCCTGCTGCCGGCCCGGTAGGCGGTCTTCGCTCCCTCCTCGAACCCGATGGACTCGGCGAACACCTCCTGGTGCCAGCGGACACCGTCGGTGGAGACCCAGTCGGTCCGCTTGCCGTTCGCGGGCTCCGGCATGATGGGGCCGGAGGACCAGTCGACGCCGTCGAGCCACTCGAAGCGGAACTCGGCGCCGGGAACGTCCGGCTTCGGGCTCGCGAAGGTGACGTCGATCCGGGCGAGGTTCTTCGTGTCGCCCTTGACCGTCATCTTCGACGGGATCTCGTTGTGCCAGGCGTGCGCGAGGTCGTACACGTACGGGCTCGCGGTCTCGGAGCCGACGGTGATCCTGGCCCCGCCGTCCGCGGCCTGCCGGATGAGCTTCTCGCCCTCCTCGGTGCCGAGCAGGCCGACGTCGAGGGCGACGGGCCGCTGACCGAGCGGCGCGTAGGAGCGCACCGGGCGGCCGTAGCCGTTCTCCACGACGAGCATGAGCTTCGCGCCCGCGGCGATCGCGTTGGCCGCCTGATCGAGGTCGCTGACGTCGTCGCTGTGGCGGACCACCACGACCTTGCCGCGCGCGTCGAGGTGGGCGTAGTCCTCGCTCGATCCCTGGCCGGCGAAGACCAGCGGCAGCTTGTAGGTGCCCCTGGCCAGCGGCGTGATGCCCTCCTGGCGCAGGATGCCGGTGAACTCGGTCGTACGGGTGGAGACGGCCAGTGCCGGCTTCTCGGCGCGCCAACGGGCGGTCAGCTGGAAGTCCCCGTGGGTGACCTCGTGGGTGGTCGGCTGCGCCCAGATGCTGTCGTAGTACACGCTCTCGGCGGACAGACCCGACCTGACGCCGTTCATGACGCGGTTGTAGCCCAGCTTCTGGAACGTCACGTCGCTGCGCTGCGGGGTGGTCATGTCGATGCGCTTGACCTTGGAGGCGTCGAACGTGACGGTGGTGTCCCGGTCCACGAGCACGTCGGGGTCGCCGAGCAGTGCCAGGCCCCTGGAGTGGGGACCGTGGACGCCCTGGACCTCCTGGTAGGACAGGGCCGAGTACACGTCGTCGGGCACGAAGATCTCCACGGTGCCCGAGGGGCCGACGCCGACCGGGACGGGGTCCTTGCTCCCTGCCTTGATCAGCATGACGTCGCCGGACGTGGGATTGCCCTCGGAGTCCTTGAACGTCAGGGTCAGCTTGTGCATCGTCGCGAAGCCGAGGGAGACGGCGGTGTGCGCCACGGCCCGGCCGGCCGTGTCCGTCGCGAGCACCTGGCCCGAGTAGTGCTCCTTGGCGGTGCCCGCCGAGCCGTCGATCGTCACCGTGACCTTGGCGGAGCCGTGCGCGGGGACGACCACCTGGGAGGCCGACAGGCGGAACATCCCGGACGGGGCGTGCGCCGCGTCGACGGACAGCGAGAGCGCGACCGGCGCGTCGGTGACGTTGGTGTACGTCACCGGACGCTGGAGGGCGCCGCCCTTGTACTGGGCGGCGAAGGCGGTCGCCGAGGCGAAGACCCCGGCCCGTGCTGCCGCGGCGACGTCCAGCCGGCCGCTGCCGGCCTCGAAGGCGTCGTACGTCGGGGTCTGCCGGGAACTGCTGGCCAGCAGGTCCTTCAACTGGCTCCCGGTGAGGTCCGGATGGGCCGCGGCGAGCAGGGCGGCGGCGCCCGCGACGTGCGGTGTGGCCATCGACGTGCCGCTCATGGACTGGTAGGCGCCCTGGTCGTTCCCGTCGAACTGGGAGTTGGCCGCCAGGATGTCAACGCCGGGGGCGGTGATCTCGGGCTTCAGCGCACCGTCGATACGGGGGCCCCTGCTGGAGAACGAGGCGAGCGAGTCGGCCGAGTCGACCGCGCCCACGGTCAGCGCCGAGGAGGCCGCCCCCGGTGCGACGATCGTGTTCGGATCCTCCCCGTAGTTGCCGGCGGCGACCACGAACAGCGCGCCGGTCTGGGCGCTGAGCCGGTCGATGGCCTGGCTCATCGGGTCGGTGCCGTCGGACACCTGGCTGGTGCCGAGGCTCATGTTGATGATCTTGGCGTGCCGGTCGACGGCCGCCCACTCCATGCCGGCCAGGGCGTAGGAGATCTGTCCGCCGCCGTGGTTGTCCAGCACCTTGCCGATGCTCAGGCGGGCGCCCGGGGCGACGCCCTTCTCCTTGCCGCCGGAGGCCGCACCGGTTCCGGCGATGATGGACGCGACGTGGGTGCCGTGTCCGGCGTGGTCGTCGGTGTTCTCGTCCGGTACGAAGCTCTGGCGGGTCGCGATGCGGTCCGCCAGGTCCGGGTGGCCGGCGTCGACGCCGGTGTCGAGGACGGCGACGTCCACGCCCTGCCCGGTGTCACCGCCCTGCCAGACCTGCGGGGCGCCGATCTGCGTGGTGCTGTCGGCGAGGTCGGCGTGGATGGGGGCGTCGAGCCAGATGTGCGAGATGCCGCCGCCGAAGGACGGCTGGGCGTTCTGGGACCGGGCGCCGTCGCTCACCGCCGCCCCGGCCACGGACTTCCAGAAGTCGTCCGCGCGGGAGCGGTCAGCGGTCAGCGCGGCGCCCTGGATGCTGTCCAGGTTCCGCACCCGGGCCGCGCCCTCGGGGACGGCGGACGAGCGGCGTGCGCCGCCGGGCTGCGTGTAGGAGACGATCAGCGGCAGCCGGGCGCGGTGTGCGTCGTCGTATCCGTCCGCGATCAGGTCCGTGACGTTGAACAGCTGCCGGTCCAGCGTGCCCTGGGCCAGGAAGGGCAGGGCGGACTCGGGGTAGACGTAGAGGTCGTCGCCCGACGTCATGATGCGGGTCCGCGCCGGCAGTCCGTCGGCACCGCGGACGGTGACGGTGCCCCCGGACTGTCCGCCGCCCCGGGCGGCCTGACTGGTGGTCACGACGTCGCCGGTGATCAGTGTGACGGTGTGTTCGCCCGCGGGCACATGGTCCGCGGCGGATGCGGATGCGCGTGATGGAGTGGGTGCGTCGGAAGGGGCGGCTGCCTGAGCCGTGATCGGGCTCGTGAGGGCGAGTACCGAAGCGCCGGCGATGACCGGCACGCTCCAGCGTCTGTGGTGTCGCTTCAAGGGTTTCCCTGGTTGGGTCCGGGCAGGGGACGATCGCCCCCTGCCGTCCAGGGGCGTCACACCGCAGCGGGTGGCGTCACCTGGGCGACGTGATCATATGCACGTATGAATTCACTGTGAAGAGTGGTGCCTCCACCTTGTGAAACTCGGGGCAACGATGCGTTCCGCGGTGGGCGCTCAGTCGTGTCGTGCCGTCCCGCCTGCGGCAGAAGTGGCCCCCGGGCGCCGGTTGGTGCAGGCGGCAGCCAGGGCGGACGCGCGCCGCATCCCTCGCCTGCCGCGGGGGAGGGCAACGACGGAAACGGTGGTGACAGTGTGCTCGATCGTGTTCGTGCCGGCGCGGGCGAGTGGGGATCCGCCACCGGGGTGTCCGTGCCGCTAACTCCTTGGAGATGCAGTCCAACAGCCTGCTACGTTGCAAGACTTTGCCCCGACCGGAAGGAATGCCATGGACGTCCCCTCCCTGCACGGCCGGTTCCTCGACGACGTGCTTCCGCGGATCCGACAGGACGACCGCGTCAGTGGTGTTGCCGTCGCGGGGTCGATCGCCGGTGGACACCCCGACATCTACTCCGATGTGGACCTGATCGTGGTCATCGACGACGAGGCGTTCGACTCGGTCATGGCGGAGCGTCTCACGCTGATCGGTTCCTGGGCCGCCCTCGTGGCCGGATTCACCGGGGAGCACGTCGGCGAACCCCGCCTGGTCATCACGCTCGTCGGGCCGCCCCTCCTCCACGTCGACTTCAAGTTCGTGCGGGGCTCCGACTTCGCCGACCGCACCGAGGACCCGCACGTCCTGTGGGACCGCGACGGCCGCCTTGCCACCTCACTTGCGGAGCACCCGCCGACCACCGCGTCGTTCGACCTCCAGTGGATCGAGGACCGGTTCTGGACCTGGCTGCACTACGGCGCGACGAAACTCGGCCGCGGTGAACTGTTCGAAGTCATCGGCTTCCTCGGCTACCTGCGCGAGGCCGTACTGGGCCCCCTGGCGGCTCTCCGGGTGGGTGCGGCCCCCCGCGGCGTGCGCCATCTCGAATCCATCGCACCGGACGAGGCGCGTGACCTCCGGGCGACCCTGTGCGGTTACGACCGGCACGACGCCGGCCGGGCCCTCCTCGCCGGCGTCACGCTCTACACACGGTGGCTCGAGGAGGCCGGAGTGGCGATCGAACGTCACCCTCGCGCCGAGAAGCTCGCCGTACAGTACCTCCGCGACGTCATCGACCAGACGAGCTGAGCCAGTCTCCTCGGTGTGCACTGTTCGGCGGCCGGCGGCCGGCGGCAGTACCCGGAGACCGCAGTCGACCGCGTACGGCTGCTCCAGGCGTCGCACCAGGCGGGGCCACCTGTGGCCGCGAGTGTGCAGTGCCGCCTTGCATGAAGGGAGGGGCGGGGCGGCTTACCGCCTTCCGGCGGAGTCCCTGCCGCCGTCACTCGACGTAAGTGGTCAAACACATCTTCCGCCAAGAAGTCGTGGAGAAATGAGCGAAAATGGAGAAGAGGACGTATTGGTATTTGTCGGGGAGCCATAAATGGATGCCTTGGACGAACTCCTTCGAGGGGCTGACCCGGCGGCTCTTCTGACGCTGGACGGTGCCATCCTCGGCCTCAACGCTGCGATGGCCACAGCGCTCGGTGGGCCGGCGGAGCAGTGCCTGGGACGTGACTTCGATGAGCAGCGCCTGGGAGGTGATTTCGGCGATCTGCTGCCCGCAAGCCAGCGGATGTCGGCCGAGAGCCTCGTGGCCCAAGCCGCCAGGTCCAAGGCGGTCGCGATGCGGGTGCTGGAGTTCCCCGGCCCGGGCGACGCACCCGTTGCCTGCTTGATCGAGGCGCGGCAGGTGAAGGATCCCGCAAGGGACGAGCCGTTGGTCTGGGTGCACGCCCTGGATGCGCGGAACGACCTGGCGAGCCTGTTGATCCCGTTCCGGCTGGCCACCGAGGCCGCCGATCTCGGCCTGTGGATGTACGCACCCCAGGGACGCCAGCTGGAGTGGCTCGGTGGCGCACCCTCCCTGGCCGCGCTCTTCCCGGCACCCACTGTGTCGCTTTCCCGTGTGATCTCGGCGGTGCACGCTGACGACCGGGAGGCCTTGCGGCAGCTCCTGCGCTCGACCTCCACCCGGCAACCCTCCTGGGTGAAGTTGCGGTACCTCCCCCAGCACGACGCCTGGCACCAACTGGCCGCCCAGACCATTCGAATCCAGTTGGGATACGGCGGACCCGAGCGGATCTTCGGGGTGGTCCGCGACGACACCAAGCAGGCGAAGCGCAAGGAGAAGGCGCAGGCCGCACTGACTGCAGAGCGGCAGCGCGCCAAAGACATCGCCGACTTCTCCTCCGCCTTGATCACCGCAGCCACGGAGCAGGAACTGCAGCAGATCGCTCTGACCCGGCTCGCCGCAACCTTCGGTGCCACCGGTGCCCTGTTCGCGCTCGTCGACGACGGCCGCCTGCGCGTCTCCACCGATGCCGGGATAGCCATGTGGGAGGCCGGCCCCTTGCACGGCCTGCCGCTGGACCATCCGAGCCCGGTGCCCGAAGCGATCCGCACCGGCACGCCACAGTTCATCGCCGGTCTCAGGGACTACATCCACCGCTGGCCGCAGGGGGCCGAATATCCGCGGCTCGCCCGGCTCGGCTCCGATTACGCCGTCTCCATCACACCCCTCAGCGAAGCCGGCAATCAGCCACTCGGGGCGTGGCTGGTGACCCATGGCAGCGGATACCGGCCGTCCTTGGACGAGATGACCCTCATGGGTACGCTGGCCGACCTGGCAGGCCAGGCACTGCGGCGCATCAGGTTGCAGCAGGCACGAGTCGAGCTGGCCACCGCGCTGCAGCAGACCATGCTCCCCACGCTGCCCGAGGACCTCGCGGGCCTGGAGGTCGCCGCCCGCTACCGGCCCAGCCGGCACGGGCTGGACATCGGCGGGGACTGGTACGACGCCTTCGTCATGTCCGACGGCGCCATCGCAGTGGAGATCGGCGACGCCCAAGGGCACGACGTGGCCTCTGCGGCCCTCATGGGGCAGGTCCGTTTGTCCATGCGTGCGATCGCCGCTCACGAACCGGATCCGGCAACCGTGCTGACGCGCACCAATGAACTGCTCGTCACGATGCAGGCGGCACGATTCGCCAGCTGCACCATGCTGCATCTCGACCCACACGACGGGCAGGTCACCGGCGCCAGCGCCGGCCACGTGCCGTTGTTGTGCGCGTACAAGGACGGCAGCCACAGCATCCACGAGCTGCCGGGCGGGCCGCTCCTTGGAGTCGTGCCCGACACCGAGTACCGCGAGGAGACCTTCACCCTGGACAAGGACAGCGCGCTGATCATGGTCACCGACGGCGTCGTCGAAGGACCGGGCCTGACGTTGGAAGCCGGACTGGAGCGAGCCGGAACACTGGCCGGCGCAGCCCTCCACGACGGACTGAACACCGAGGAGACCGCCGACCGCATCCTCGACGCCGCGGTCGCGGTGGACCACGCCGACGACGTGGCCGTGCTGGTCATCCAGCGCACGTGACGGCGCCCGCTCCTCGCGCACCCTCTGTACGGCCCCCACGTGGGTGCCGGGGTGCGTCAGGGGTGTGGAGGGAGGCGCAGGGCGACGAGGGCGGCGAGGTCGTCGTCGTGGGTGCCGTGACCGTAGGCGAGCAGGTCCCGGTGGAGGAGGTCGAGGAGCCGGCGGGGCGGGGCGAGGGCCCATCGGCGGACGCGCTGGACGAGGGGGTAGAAGGTCCCGGTACGGTCGCGGGTCTCGCTCACGCCGTCGGTGTAGAGCAGCAGGCGGTCGCCGGCGGCGAAGGGAATGGTGTCGACCCGATAGCGGTCTTCGAGGAGGTCCGCCATGTTGATGGGGGGCGACGGCGCGCTGGGTTCCACCTCGCGCACTTGGTCGCCGTGCAACAGCAGTGGCGGAGGGTGGCCGCAGTTGAGCACGCGCGCGATCGGTTCTCCGGCGGGGATTTCCACGAGCACGATGGTGGCGAAGCGCTCCAGCGCGTCGTCGGGGACGTCTCGGGAGTAGTGGCTCATGACGGTCTCCATGTGTCCTGCCAGGGACGGCAGGTCGGGCGCGCTCATCCTCAGCACCCGGAACGTGCTGAGGATGACCGAGGCGACCTCGACGGCCGGAAGTCCCTTGCCGCGGACGTCGCCGATGATCAGCCGCACCCCGTGGGGTGTCTGCATCGCCTCGTAGAAATCGCCGCCGATGCGGGCCTGCGCGGCGGCGGCTTGGTAGAGCACCTCGACGTCGATGTCTTCGAGGTGCTGCGGGAGTGGGCGCAGCAGCACCCGCTGCGCGGTCTCCGCCACGGAGCGGACCTCGGCGAGGGTGTGCTCCCGGTTCTGCCGTACCCGGCTGGCGTAAGCGGCGGCCAGGGTGACGACAATGATTGCGAGCACGGTGAAATTGCCCGGTGTCCGGCCCAGAGTGTGGTCGGCGGCGGAGATGGCGAACCCGGCCATCAGGGCGAGCAGCCCGATGCCCAGAGTGCCGGCCACGGAGAACATCGCGGCGGCCAGCGCCGGCGCTGCCCCGATCAACCGGTAGAACTGCAGGTGGGGCGTGAAGGCTGCGGTCACCGTGTCCAGCACGATCACGAGCAGCGGAATCAGGAGCGCCGGCGAGAACGGCCGGCCCTCTTCCCACATCCGCGGGGAGAGCCCCTTCTGGGCGATCACCTGAGTGAGCGGTGCAGTCGGCCGCGCCATCAGCGACGCCCGACAGAGGCGACGGCGCCGGCGCGGCCTGCGCTCTGCCCGACCATGGGCCTAGTGGGCAGCCCGCCGGACAGCACGTCGATGAAGATCTCACTGTGGTGGTTCCCGAACTGCGCGCCGAGCTCCGGATTCATCGCGATCAGCCTCCTCGCTTCACCAGCCCTGGACCGTCCAGCGTGTGAAGGAGGTGAGGCGGCGACCATGTCCTGACCGTACGAATCCATGGCGACAGCTTGTTGCCAACGCACAATCACTCGTCGGAGGGTCGTTGGTCGTGGTTGACCTCTGTCGAGGCAGCCTAGGGTGGTCCAGAGGCCGCTGACTCCGGCCCTGCCGCGCACAGGTGCGCTCATGGCCCGAGCCAAGAGCCCGCGACCACAGGCACAGCCTTGTCTCACCGTACGAAGTCGGTGGCCCACACCTCACGGACACCGATCCGGCGGTCATGCGGGGCTGGGGCGAAGTAGGGTCGAGCCGAGGTACTGGACCGCGAGCAACGCGACCTCCAGATCGGTGTGCCCCAGCTGGACAGGGTGTCCCAGCGTCTCCTCGACTTTCCGGATGCGGTACTGCACGGTGTTCTTGTGCAGAATTTGGGCGCCGGCGGTCGCGGTGTAGCTGCAACCGTTGTTCAGGAAGATCTGCACGGTCTCCCGCAGCCGTGCGCAGCTCTCGTTGTCGGTGGCCAACGGACCCAGGACGCCCTGCACCCAGGTGCGCAAGTCCTGGATGTTCCCGGCCATGAGGGCGACCGGAGCGACTTGGGAGTATTCGGTGAACCGCGGTGCCGGGTCGGCCATGGACGCGAGCTCCTGACTGTGCAGTGCCTGCCGGTGCGTAGAGCGAAATCCATCGATTCCGAATCCCATGCCACCGAAACCCGCGTGCACGGAATGATCACCGCGCTCGGCGATATTCGACAGCCGATCCCAGGGAACATCGACACGCGAGCCGAACGGCAGCCAGACCCACGAAAGAATCTCGTCGCGAGGGACGAAAAGCGGCCTGGCGGGGCATTGGAATTCCTTGGCGATCACATGGGCCATCCGGCCGAGCCGGGACAGTCCATTTCCCTCACCGGTCAGCGGAGGCAGCCAAGCCACCATTCCGAGGTGATGTTGCCGGAGTCGGTAACCAAGTGCCGATTCCGCCCAGTCGAGGTCGACATCCTGCTCGGCCAGGATGTCCCGCACCCGCGCGGCGCGCACGGCGGTCTGGCTGAGCAGCCAGTGCTCCCGTTCGAACTGGTACACGTCGATGACGTGCTCGGTCACCCGGTCGATGTAGCCGAAACTCACCTGCAACATGTGCCGATTGGTGGCGGCCCACAGATCCCTGTCGGCGCCCTGCCGGTCAAGTTCATCGAGGCACCACTGCATGAACCGCCAATGGCCGATCCTGTAGGCCCGGACCAGCGCGCTGACGGAGACATTCCGTTGCGCGAGTCTCCTGGCGTACTCCGAGGCGGCCACGGGCCCCTCGACGTTGTCCAGCGGAATGTCGTTCTCGAAAATGTGCAGCAAGGTGGCGACGTTTTCCGTGACGCTCGCCTGGAGAATTTTGACGACGGTCTCGTCGCCCCTGAGATCCGGGATCTCGGCAATCAGATTCTGCCCTATGTCGCGGCTTACCGCCGACAGGTGTGACCCTACGTTCTCCGCGACCACGGACAGTTGCTTTACTGCGCCGGGATATTCCGCAACCATGGTCACGATTCTACAGCGGGCCTCATGAACTTCTTGCTCTTCTGCCCGGTGATGGACAGGCATGCCCCCGACAGCGCGTACGGACGCAGCCCGCTCATGTGGATTGGTTCAACGGCACCAAATTCCGCGCGAAGGTCGTATTGCGCGCCCAGTGGCTGCCGTGCCTCCCACCCCTAGCGTCGTCCTTTGGCGGGATCGCCCCGAATCCGTTCTGCGGCGGTCGGCGCACGCCGGCCCTCGCTTCGAGACAGATCCATTCGAGGAGATGGTCCTCAGTGACCGACACCTACCGAGGCAGCCTCAGCACGCAGCAGTACACGACCCTCGAGACGACCGATTCCGCGATCGCGATGGTCGATTCCGAGGGGCGGGTCGTCGCGTGGACGAGCGCCGCACAACGGCTCGTCGGCTACTCGGCCCGGGAGGTGGTGGGCCAACCCGTCTGGTTCGTGATGCCCCTGTCCCGGAGCATGTGGCAGGTACAGGCGTTCGTCGAGGAGTGCCGCGTGCGGGGCGGCTGGTCCGGCACCACGGCGGTTCGACATCGCGACGGCCGCACGCTCCACGTGGGGGTGCGGATTTCGCTGCTGTGGGGACTGGACGGGAATCTCCACTGGCTCGTCTCCGGCACCGACATCGCCGCGCTGTCGTCGTCGGCGACCACCGGATCGGTGCGCGAGTCGCTTCTCATGCGCACGCCGATCGGCGTCGTGGTCCGCGATCTGGAACTGCGCTGCACCTGGGTCAACGAGGTCATGGAACGGCTGGACGGCGTACCCCATGACCGGCGATTGGGACGTCGCCTTGCGGATGCGCGACCTGGCTTCGAATCCGAAGCGCTCGAGGCGGTGATGCGGCAGGCGCTGAACAGCGGCATTCGCGCGGCGTACGAATACCGGGCGTCGCCCGTGAACGACCAGTCCCGGGAACGTGCCCTGGCGGCGTCGTTCTTCTGCCTCCACGACAGCCACGGTCGACCGCTGGGGGTGTGCTCCTTGACCGCGGACGTCACCAGCAATCAACGGGCGCACGAGCGTCTCGCCATCCTCAGCGAGGCCGGCACCCGGATAGGCAGCACCCTGGACGTGATGCGGACCGGCCAGGAGCTGGCCGACCTCGCCGTGCCCCTCCTGGCCGACTACGCAGTCGTCGACCTCGCGGAGTTCGTCCCGCTCGGCGAAGAGCCGACGGTCCCGGTCCATTCGACGGGGGAGCGCCGCCAGACCTTCCGCCGCGCGGGCCTGGCCTCGATCCACTCGGGCACCCCGGAGTCGCCGTGGGCGCGTGGGGACTCGATCCTCGTCCCGCCGACCTCGCCCTGGATCAAGGTGCTGTCCTCCGGTAGTTCCCACCTCGAACCGGTCCTGGACACCTCACCGGGCACCTGGGTGGACCACGACCCCGCGCGGGCGCGGGCGATCCGTGAGCACGGAATGCACTCCATGATGCTCGTGCCCATCCTGGCGCGTCATGCCGTGCTGGGGGTCGCCTTGTTCATCCGTAGCGAGGATCCCGAGCCGTTTCAGGAGGACGACTTGCTCCTTGCGGAGGAACTGGTCACCCGGGCTGCGCTGTCGCTGGACAACGCCCGCCAGTACACGCGCGAGCACGCCACCGCTCTCACACTGCAGCGCAGCCTGCTGCCCCAGCGCTCGAGGAGCGGCGCAGCGATCGAGGCGGCCTCACGCTACCTGCCGGCCGATGCGGGCAACGGTGTCGGGGGCGACTGGTTCGACGTGATCCCCCTCTCCGGCGCCCGGGTGGCGCTGGTCATCGGAGACGTCGTCGGGCACGGCATCAACGCCGCGGCGACCATGGGAAGGCTCCGGACGGCCGTACGCACTCTCGCGGACATGGACCTGGCTCCCGACGAACTGCTGACCCATCTCGACGACACGGTCCGGCACCAGGCCGACGAGGATGCCGACGCCGACCACGGGGCCTTCGCCGCCGTCGGCGCCACGTGTCTCTACGCCGTCTACGACCCGGTCTTCCGGCGGTGCACGATGGCTCGGGCCGGGCACCCCCCGCCCGCGATCGTCGATCCGCAAGGCCGGGTGACGTTTCCCGACCTGCCCACAGGGGCTCCCCTCGGCATCGGATCGGTGCCCTTTGAATCGGTGGATGTGGACCTCCCCGACGGGTCCCTGCTCGCCCTGTACACCGATGGCCTGGTCGAGGCCCGCGAGAGTGACATCGACACCGGGATGCGGCGGCTGGGCGCGACCCTCGTGGCCCAGCCCCGGCGGTCTCTGGAAGCGCTCTGCTCGGCGGTGATCGAGGCGCTGTCGCCCCGGTCACCCTCTGACGACATCACGCTCCTGGTGGCCCGGACCCATTCGCTGACCCCCGTCCAGACCGCCTCATGGGACGTGCCCCGCGACCCCGCCGTCGTCTGCCGCGCCCGTGCACTGGTGACCCGGCAACTGACCCAGTGGGGCTTGGAGGACCTGGCCGCCGACGCGGAGGTGATCGCCAGTGAACTGGTCACCAACGCGATCCGTCACGGCAGCGGACCCGTTTCCCTTCGTCTGATCAAACATCGGCTGCTGACCTGCGAAGTCTCCGATGCCGGAAAGTCCTTCCCGCGCCTGCGCCACACCTGCAGCAGCGACGAAGGCGGTCGCGGCATTCTCCTGGTCTCCCAGCTCTCGCACAGGTGGGGCAGCCGCTGGACGACCGGCGGCAAGGTCGTCTGGGCGGAACAGGATCTGCCCGGACACGGCTGAGCGTCGACACCGGGGCCGTGCATACATCCGTCTGGCCTTCGGGCTCGAGACCCTACTGGGTAAGGAGCCGTCCTCCGGCGCCGGCTGGCTGATGGAGTGCGAGTGTCCGGTGGGCGCCCGGTCGTCGCAGCCGGCCGACCAGCCGACAGCAAGAAGCAAGCCGGCCACCAGCCAGGCCGGCGGGGAACGAATACGGAACCGGGTCACATCCCTCCCAGGGACGCCGAGTGGCCGGGCGGAGGTCACGCCCGGGGGGATGAAGTCACAACGGCCCACCGACGGCCCGTCAGCTGGACGTAGGGAGACGAGGGACCCGGACAGATCCTCGCCGTTCACACGAATCGCCAGCCGTACGACACCGGCGCCCCTGAGGCGCCGCTTCGGCTGCCCCCGCCCGAGCAGATTTGGTCACCGTCAGGAGGCGGGTGTCTGGTGGGGGACGCGCTTATGCCTGTGCAGAGCGGTGATTTTGCATATATCCAATTCCTCTTTCCGTGTCAAGCCCCGAACTGGAGTGACCTGACAGAATCCGAACGGTAGGGCCGAATGGAATGCGAGGCGTTCCGGAAGGAAAAAGTGGAGACTTCCACCACCGCCTCTGCCATCGACCCGATATCGCGGCCCGTAGCCCCGGAGGAATCCCGGCTGCAGACCGCACCGACTGTGGGTGAACGACCATGCACTGGAATCACGAGCCACGATCCGCGAGCTCCTCCTGTCCCCACGGGCAGGAGGAACGGCCGTGACCTGCAACAACTTTGAGCAGTCCACTGCGGCTTCGGCCGGCTCGCAGAGCGTGGCCGGCGCTTCGGGATCCGGAGAGGAAATTCCTGTCGAGACACTTCTTGCCGAAGTTCTCGCGGGTGTCCTGCGAACCGAGCAGGTACCGGCAGACGGTCACTTCTTCACCGACCTGGGCGCGGATTCTCTGCTGATGGCTCATTTCTGCGCTCGCGTACGCAAGCGCGACGACCTGCCCACCGTCTCGATGAAGGACGTCTACCGGAATCCCACCATCCGCGGCCTCGCCGCCGCCCTGGAGCCGCGGGCGGAAAGGCCCGAAGAGCCTCCGGCCGGATCAGGCGCCGGCGTACCCGGTGCGGTGCCCGTCGCGGCGGGCACCGCGCGGTACGTGCTCTGCGGGGCGCTCCAGCTGCTCGCGTTCCTCGGCATGTCCTTCGTGGCCGCCCTCGCGCTCACCCGCGGATACGAGTGGATCCGGGACGGCTCGGGATTCGCCGGTGTGTACCTGCGGTCCGTGCTGTGCGCCGACGCGGGGTTCACCGGCCTCTGCGCCCTGCCCGTCGCCGCCAAGTGGATCCTGATGGGGCGCTTCCGGCCACGGCGCTTCCCCGTGTGGAGCCTCACCTACCTGCGGTTCTGGTGCGTGAAGGCCCTGATCCGCACCAGCCCCATGCGTCTGTTCGCCGGCACCCCGCTGTACGTGCTCTACCTGAGGGCGCTGGGAGCGCGTGTCGGACGCGACAGCGTGGTCCTCTCGCACCATGTGCCGGTGTGCACGGACCTGCTCACCGTCGGGCAGGGGACCGTCATCCGCAAGGACGCGCTCTTCTCCTGCTACCGCGCCCGTGCCGGAATGATCGAGACCGGTGCGGTGACGCTCGGCCGGAACGTGACGGTCGGCGAGCAGGCCGTCCTGGACATCGACACCTCGATGGGCGACGGCGCCCGGCTCGCCCACGCCTCCGCGCTCCACAGCGGCCAGGCCGTTCCCACCGGCGCTTCCTGGCACGGTTCCCCCGCCCAGCCGAGCGGCACCGATTTCCGGGTCGTCGAGCCGCTCGCGTGCGGCAGTCTGCGCAAGGCCCTCTACACGGCCGCACAATTGGCGCTTTTGCTCGGGCTGTACCTGCCGGTGGCGGTGGGCGGTCTCGCCCTGCTGTCCGCCGCCCTGCCGCAGCTGGACGTGGTGTCGGCCCCCGAGCACGCCTTCACCAGTCCCGCGTTCCACATCGACGCACTGACCGCCTCGCTGGTGGCCTTCTTCGGCGGTCTCCTGGCTTCCCTGGTGGCGGTGAACGCCCTGCCGCGCCTGCTCCACCGGACGATCGAACCGGGCAGGAGCTACCCCCTGTACGGCTTCCACCACGGTGTCCAGCGGGCCCTCGCGCGGATGACCAACATCAGGTTCTTCGTGCTGCTCTTCGGTGACAGCTCCGCCATCGTCCACTACCTGCGCTGCCTCGGGTACGGCCTGCGCCGGGTCGAGCAGACGGGCTCGAACTTCGGCTCGCTCGTCAAGCACGACACTCCGTACCTGTGCGAGGTGGGCAACGGCACGATGGTCGCCGACGGCCTGTCCGTCATCAACGCCGACTTCTCCAGCACGTCCTTCCGCCTCTCGCCGGCGGCGATCGGCGCGGGCAGCTTCCTCGGCAACAACATCGTCTACCCCGCGCACGGCCGCGCCGGTGACGACTGCCTGCTCGCGACGAAGGTCATGGTCCCCGTCGACGGCCCCACGCGGGAAGGCGTCGGCCTGCTCGGCTCGCCGAGCTTCGAGATCCCGCGCACCGTGCACCGTGACCAGCGGCTCGACCACCTCGCCACCGGTGAGGAGCGGCGGCGCCGCCTGGCAGGCAAGAACAGGCACAATGCCCGCACCGCGCTCCTGTACGTGCTGATGCGGTGGTTCCACTTCTACGTCGTCGCCCTCGTGGCGATGACCGCCGTCGACCTCTACCACGTCCACGGCGTGGCGCCGGTCGCCCTGGTCGGCCCGATCACCCTGATGTTCACCGTCGCCTACTACGCGCTGGTCGAGCGGGTCGTCACCCGCGTACGGCCGCTGAAGCCCCTGTACTGCTCGATCTACGAGCCGTCCTTCTGGCGCCACGAGCGCTTCTGGAAGCTGACCACCCACCGGTACATGCAGCTCTTCAACGGCACCCCGTTCAAGAACGTCGTCTGGCGGCTCCTCGGCGTCAGGATCGGCCGGAGGGTCTTCGACGACGGCTGCTCCCTGATCGAACGGGGCCTGGTCGCCATCGGCGACGGCTGCACCCTCAACACCGGCACGGTCATCCAGTGCCACTCCCAGGAGGACGGCGCCTTCAAGTCCGACCACGCCAGGCTCGGCGCCGGTGTGACCCTCGGGGTCGGGGCATTCGTCCACTACGGCACCACTGTGGGCGACGGGGCCGTGCTGGCCGCCGACTCCTTCCTGATGAAGGGCGAGGAAGTCCCCTCCGGTGAGGAGTGGGGCGGTAACCCCGCCCGCAAGGCCGCCGCCGTCCACCAGCTGCCGGGTGCCCGGCGCACCCCGCCGTCAGGCGGTCCTGAGGCGAGGCCGGGCAACCAGGAGACGCTTGCCGCCGTCGCCGCTCAGCACGGCTAGGTCGCCCGCCCGCGGCAGACACCCAGCACCACCTGACCCCGGCGGCGGTGTGCGGGGACGGCGCCGGACCGTCCCCGCACACCCGTTGTGGCCCCGCTGACGCTCAGGTGATCAGCCGGGCCGGGGTGGTGGCCGCGTGCATCAGGACCTCCAGTGGCCCTCGCCGGAAGATCCGTGTCCAGGCCAAGGCCAGGACCATCGCCGCCGCGGCGAAGGAGAGCAGGACCGGTAGGGCGGCGGAGTCCGGCAGGTCGTCGACGCCCAGGGCCTTGATGGCGACGATGTGGCCGACGTACGCGGTCAGCGAGATCGAACCCACGGCGATCACGGGCGTGGCCGCCCACCGCACGCGCGCCGACCGTTCGACCACCGCCAGGCAGGCGGCCAGCACCAGGAGCGCGCCCCCGGTGTTGCCGAGGATCGAGAACGTCGTCTGGCTGTGCGGCGCGGCCACCAGCAACCAGGACGGCGTGTCGACGACCTGGTCCCCGTACGCCTGGGACAGCGCGTCCGACCACCAGGCCGAGGCCGTTGGAGCGCCGTCCGTGGCCGCGCTGATCGCGGCCCGCGCGCCGGGAGCCAGGTGCAGGGCCAGCCAGGAGCCGCCGTAGCCGAGCACGGCCAGTACCGCCCCGCACACGGCGACCTTCGCGTGCACGCCGGGCCGCCGCAGGTCGAGCCGGGCCACGGCCATCCCGGCGATGAGGAAGGACACCCACGTCAGCACCGGGTAGTCCCCGGTGACCAGCAGCTCCAGGAATCCGTCCGAGCCGGTCAGCCGGGCCAGCGGATCGTGTGCGATCACCGTGTCGCTCCAGCCGCCGTTGTCGACGGCGACCCGCAGTACGTACAGGACCTGTGGCAGCACGAGCGCGGTGGCCGCCGCGATCAGCGCCAGCGTGCGGGCCCGCAACCGGTACAGGGGCAGGACGAGGAGGAAGGCGAGCCCGTAGTAGGACAGGATCACGTCGATGGACGTGCCCAGGTCCGTCAGCAGGTACCCGAGGACGATCAGCAGGCCGGCCCGGATGAGCACGCGGCCGATGGCCTGCCGTCCCGCCCGGCCGGTACGCGGCTCCGGCCGGCCCGTGAGCAGGACCAGGGCGAACCCGGCGAGGAGGGCGAACAACGCGGAGGACCGGCCCCGGGCCAGCTCCATCGCCCAGCCGAGCGGGCCGCCCACCGAGGGATCGGGACCCACGTGCGCGGCGAACATCCCCAGGATGGCCAGACCTCGCGCGAGGTCGACACCGATCAACCGCCCCGCCCCCGCCGGGCGGAAGGGGGAGCGGGCCGCCGGGACCTTCTTGTCGAGCGGCGGCGAGTCCTCGGCCGCGACGGGTGCTGCGTGAGTCATGCGCCCCAGACTTGTGACGCCACCGGTCGCACGCCATCCGGCGGGTGTCGGGATTCCCCCCGCCAAGTGGCTGGGCCCGCGCGCCCCCGCGTCCCGCCGTCGTGACGTTCCCGGTGGCCGAAGGCTCCCGGTGAACGCGGCCGTCCCTGAGGGCTGCGACGCCGCTCCGACCCCCGGGGTCCGGGGGTGCGCCGCGACGGGCAACCCTCCGGGAATGGCCGTTCCGTGCGGGAACCGTGAAGGGCGGGCCCCGAGGTGACGGGGAGGGCCAACGGTCACCCTCCAGCAATGTACGCGCCAACCATCCGGCAACTGCACGCCGCCCTGCACAACTGCAATGCCCTGGCAGCACCAACCGGGCCTCACGGCCGTACTCCGCACGCCAGGGATTGCGCACCCACATGCAGCCTTCCGCATCACCTTCTCCGTCCGGACACTCCGCCGAACTGCGTGACGCCGTACGCCGCTTGGACAGACGCCGCTTCCTGACCGTCACCGGGGCGGCGGCGACGCTGGCCTTCGCCGCGAACATCCCGCTCGGCGGCACCGCCGCGGCGGCCGAGGCGAGCGCCGTGCAGATCACCGAGAACCCCTTCACGCTGGGCGTGGCCTCGGGCGACCCGATGCCCGATTCGGTGTTGCTGTGGACCCGGCTCGCCCCCCGCCCCTACGAGACCGGCAGCGGCCTGCCCCAGAAGCGCTTCAAGGTCCGCTGGGAACTCGCCCACGACGAGCGCTTCACCCGCGTCACCAAGCGCGGCACCGTCGACGCGCACCCGGAGTACAACCACGCCGTGCACGTCGAGGTGGGCGGCCTGGACGCCGACCGCGTCCTCTACTACCGGTTCCGCGTGGGCCAGTGGATCAGCCCGGTGGGCCGTACCCGCACCGCCCCGTCGAAGGGCGCCCGGCTCACCGAGCTGCGCCTCGCCGCGGTGTCCTGCCAGGCGTACCACGACGGGTACTTCACCGCCTACCGCCACCTGGCCGACGAGGACCTCGACGCGGTCTTCCACCTCGGCGACTACCTCTACGAGTACGCGGTCACCGCGACCGGGGGCGCCCGCGCCTACACCGACCGCGTCCTGCCCGAGGTCTTCAACCGCGAGACCCTCACGCTGGACGACTACCGGCTCCGGTACGCCCTCTACAAGTCCGACCCCGACCTGATGGCGGCCCACGCGGCCCACGCCTTCGTCGTCACCTGGGACGACCACGAGACCGAGAACAACTACGCGGACGGCACTCCCGAGAACGACGTGCCCCCGGAGGAGTTCCTGCTGCGGCGGGCCTCCGCCTACCGCGCGTACTGGGAGAACCAGCCGCTGCGGCGCCGGCAGCTCCCGCACGGCCCCGACGCCCAGCTCTACCGGCGCCTGCAGTTCGGGCGGCTCGCCCAGTTCGACGTCCTCGACACCCGCCAGTACCGCTCCGACCAGGCGTACGGCGACGGCTGGCAGGTCCCGGGACCGGATTCGCAGGACCCGGCCCGCACGATGACCGGCACCACCCAGGAGCGCTGGCTCGTCGACGGCTGGCGCACCTCGAAGGCGACCTGGAACGTCGTCCCCCAGCAGGTCACCTTCGCCCAGCGCAAGGACCGCACGACACCGGACTTCAAGGTCTCCATGGACTCCTGGGACGGCTACCCCGCCTCCCGGCAGCGCCTCCTCGACGGCTGGGAGTCCGCCGGCCGGGACAACCTCGTCGTCCTCACCGGCGACGTCCACGTCCACTACGGCTTCGACATCAAGAAGGACTTCGACGACCCGGCCTCGAAGACCCTCGGCACCGAGATCGTCACCAGCTCGATCACCAGCGGCAAGGACGGCTCCGACAAGCCGTCCAACTGGGCCACCTACCTGCAGGCCAACCCGCACCTGAAGTTCTACAACGGCCGCCGCGGGTACGCCGTGGTCACCCTCGGCAAGGACGCGGCGCGCGCCGACTTCAAGACCGTGTCCGCGGTGACCACGCCCGGCGCCCCCATCACCACGGCCGCCTCCTTCGTCACCGAGGCCGGCAACCCGGGACTCACGCCCGCCTGACCCTCTGAGAAGGCCGCAGTACGCAGCGGGACCCCGGGGACGTTCCCCGAGGTCCCGCTCCCGTTCGGCCCGGCCGCCCGACGGCGGAACCGAGGGACATCGACGCGATGCGCCGGCGCGTTCCGCAGGTGCCGATCGGGGTCGCCAGGCTTCGCCGGAGCGAGCTGAGGTGCCGGTAGGGCCATACGGGCATGTTTTCCAGATATGGGTGACGTTCGGTGTGGGCGGAGGAGGCCTCGGCCGGCCTGGGCGGAGGCGACCGGAGGCCGCGTGGGGTGCCCGCGGGCGGCTGCTTCCGCCGGTGGGAGTGGGTGAGCGATGTCCACGGGTGCCGATTCCGTAGCGGCCTCCCGGCTCGGGGCCGAGGAGCTCGACGCCGCGCTGGAGCGTGTCGTCCTGGACACGGGCGCATCGGTGGGGCTGGTGTACCTGCTGGTGCCCGGCGAGCGGGTGCTGCACCTGGCGGTGGTGTCGGGGGCGCCGGTGCGCCTTGCCGCTCCGTGGGCGCGGGTCCCGCTGGACTCCCCGGAGTTGATGGCGGAGGCCGTGCGGGAGCGGCGTCTGGTGTGGCTGGGCAGTCAGGAGGAGGTGGCGCTGCGCTATCCCCGGACGGGGCTGCTGCTGCCGTACGACTTCATGGTGGCTGCGGCGCCGATGGTGCACGGCACGATCGTGTGGGGTGCGCTCGTTCTGTTGTGGCCCGCCCGGGATCCGCCCAAGCTGGACCTGCAGGAACGCGATGCGATGAACGTCTTCTCCTGCCGCGCCGGGTTGTTCCTGCAGCAGGCCGCCGACCGCGGGTCCCCCCTCCTGCCGGCGCCCAGCCCCGGGCGCTGTCCCGGTGGTCGTCCCGTATCCCCGGGCGGGCCGAGGCGCTGGCTGCTGCGCCGGCCCGACGGCCGCACCGAACCCCTCGAGCTGCCCCCCGGCCTGCTCCTCGGCATCGATCCGGCCGCCACGTACCCGACGACCGAGATCCCCCTGCCGCCGGGAGCGGCACTCGCGCTGTACACCGACGGGCTCGTGGAGACTCCCGGCACCGACATCGACGACACCATCGCCGACCTGGCCAACCACCTCGCACACGCTGAAGACCAGACCATGGACGCCCTCGCCGACAACCTCATCCAGCACGCCACCCACAACGCGGCTGCGACTTGGCCCGATGGGCCGACGTGCCTCCGCCGAAGGGGATCAAGCCCGGTGTTCACGAGTTCCGGTGGATGGCGTGTTGTCCCCGCCGGCCCACGGTGTCACTCGGCGGGCACGGTGAGCGCGAGCTTGCCCGTGACGCGGCCGTCGAGGAGGCGCCGGACGGCTGCGGCGGTCTCGGCGAGCGGGTAGACGCGGTCCACGACCGGGCTGAGCGTGCCTGCGTCGATGAGGGCGGTCAGGTCGCGCAGCCCGTCGGCGTGCTCCGAGGCGATGAAGGTGCCCAGGTGCCGGCCGGTGAACGGGGAGAGTGCCTGTGCACGGATCTGCCGGTCGGTGCCGCCGAGCCAGCGGCCGTTCGTCTCGCTGCCGGTGATGACCAGTCTGCCGCGGGGTGTGAGGGCGCGGCGCAGATCCCGCAGACTGCGATGGCCCGCGATGTCGATGATGGCGTCGTAGCGTCGCGGGCCGGCGAGGAAGTCCTCGCGCGTGTAGTCGATGACGTGGTCGGCGCCCAGCGCGGCTACGGCGTCGAGCTTGGGGGTGCCGGCGACGGCCGTGACCTGGGCGCCGAAGGCGTGGGCCAGTTGGACGGCGAAGGTGCCCACGCCGCCGGCGGCTCCGGTGATCAGGACGTGTTGGCCTTCGCGGACCCTGCCGTTGTCGCGAACCGCCTGGAGCGCGGTGAGCGCACTGACGGGTACCGTCGCCGCCTCCTCGAAGGTGAGTCCGCTCGGTTTGGGGGCGATCCTGTCGGGACGGGCAGCGGCGTATGCGGCGAACGCGGCGACCGCCGTGCCGTAGACCGCGTCGCCGGGTGCGAACCCGGTCACGTCGGTGCCGACCGCCTCGACGACACCGGCGACGCTGCGACCGGGGTTGGGGAGCTTCGGCCTCCGCAACCCGCTCACGGGCCGGATCGCGTACGGCAGTCCGGCCATCATGTGCCAGGTGCCACGGTCCACGCTGGAGGCACGCACCCGCACCAGTACCTCGCCTGGACCGATGCCGGTCCGGGCGAGCCGTGCCATGTGCAGCACGCCTTCAGGATCGGGGCCGTAACGCTCCTGGACGACGGCCGGCATGGTCTCGATCCCACCGGTTGGTGGGATCGGCTCGCTCATGTTCCGCATCATCACTGCTCCCGATCCCGCCTCCCCCTGTACTTACGCCGTAAGTACAGCACTTACGGCGTAAACTCGTCAACGCTGGGAGCCCATGAGAGGAAGCGACCGCCCACCGTGACCCGACGCACCACCCCGCAGCCCACCCGCACGACGCTCACCCGGCAGCGGGTGGTGCATGCCGCCGTCGAACTCGCCGACGCCGGCGGCTTGGAGACGATCAGCATGCGCAAGGTGGGCGAGGCCGTCGGGGTCGAGGCGATGTCCCTGTACAACCATGTCGCCAACAAGGAGGACCTGCTCGACGGCATGGTCGACCTGGTCTTCGGCGAAGTCGAACTGCCCACGCCGGGTGGCGACTGGCGACAGGCGATGCGGCAGCGGGCGATCTCCATGCGCCTCGCGCTGTCCCGCCACCGGTGGGCGATCGGGCTGATGGAGTCACGGTCCACCCCGGGCCCGGCCACCTTGCGTCACCACGACGCCGTTCTCGGCTGCCTGCGTCAGGGCGGGCTCTCCCTCACCCTGACCGCCCACGCGGTCTCGGTCCTGGACAGCTACATCTACGGGTTCGCCCTGCAGGAAAAGACCTTGCCCTTCGGCACCCCCGAGGAGACCGCCGAACTGGCGGACTCCATCATGAGCGGTTTCGGCGACGGTGAGTACCCGTACCTCACCGAGATCGCGACCGCTCACGTCATGCGTCCCGGGTACTCCTACAGCGACGAGTTCGAATCCGGACTGGACCTCATCCTCAACGGCCTGCAGCAAGCGGCGGGCTGACGAGGCGGGCCGGCCCTCGGGCATGGGCGGGCGGGTCCCCGGGACCGGACGCCCGCCCCACCGCCGTGGAGCGGGCGCCCGGCCGTTCTGCCGGGCTCGTGGCCTCTGCCTCGCGTAGAGCCCGGAGCGCGGGTCCCCCGTGCCGGGGTGCAGGCGGCCCGGGCACCGGCACGGACTTCCGGCCCCAGGTCAGCCTGCATACGGTGAGACCGGACAGCCGGGCGTCCTGTGACGTCGGGCCGTGAATCCTCGGGAAGCCATGTCCGCGATCGTGGACGTACGCACGCGGTGGACCCCGGGGCACTCCGTATCCTGGGCGCATGCATGACGATGACGGTGTCCAGCCGGCCGCCACCCGACGGAGGGACGCCGCTGCGACCAGGGCGGCGATCCTCCAGGCCGCCCGGCGACTCTTCGTCGAGCACGGCTACGACGGTGCGGGCGTGCGGGAGATCGCCGGCGCCGTCGGAGTGGATCCCCGGCTGATCGGTCGCTACTTCGGGTCCAAAGAGAAGCTCTTCGCGGAAGTGGTCGACCTGGCGTACCAGAAGTCGCTGATGATGACGCCCGAGCTGAACGCCGAGGCGGCCCGCGCGCTCCTCCTCGACTCCGATCAGTCCGCCGTGGAAGGGCTGCTGCTGACCCTGCGTTCCGCGGCGAACCCGCGGGCGGCGGAGATCATGCGGGACGTCATCGAACAGAACTACCAGCATGTCCTCGCCGGCGCCCTGCCCGGCGAACGGACCGCCGGGCGCGCCGCGCTCCTGGTCGCCATCTGCTCAGGCGTCCTGCTCACGCGCCTGATCCTCGGCAACACACAGCTCAACCAGCCGGAGACCGAGGACCTGGTCCCCCTCCTCCACAAGGCGCTCGACGCCGTCGCCGTCGCCCCCGGGCCCGTCCGCTGACCGCGTCACCGGAGAAAAGATCTCGGATCCGTCGGGCGGGCGACCTACGCTGAGCCCCGTCCGCACTATCTGGGAGAAGCATGACAAGCAGGTTCACCGAGTTGACCGTTGACTGCCACGATCCGGAGAGGCTCGCGGCCTTCTGGTGCGAGGTCCTGGACTTCAAGGTCGTCGACCGGAGCGAGGGCAAGGTCGAGATCGGCTCGTGGGTGCCGACCGTCGAGGATGTCCGGGCCCGCCAGATGCCGCCCACCCTGGTGTTCATCCGTGTGCCCGAGGACAAGACCGTCAAGAACCGGCTTCACCTCGACGTCAGCCCGATCGACGGCAGCACCGAGGACGAGGTGACCAGATTGCTCGGTCTCGGCGCCGTCAAGGTCGACGTGGGCCAGGGCCCGGACCGGAACTGGGTGGTCATGGCAGACCCCGAGGGCAACGAGATCGACGTCCTGCGCACCTTGGCACCGCAGGACTAGGCCGGTTACTTCGGATCATCAGATCCGAGGGAAATGGCCTAGTCCGCTTGCAGGACGAAGAACAGGAAGCAGAGGAAGCGGGGCTGGGCCGCGATGGCCTCGGGGAACAGCTCACGGGCGGCGGGGTCGGGATCCGGCTCGCTGATGGCCGTGATCCGGAAGCCTGCGGCGGTGAACGCATCGGTCATCGCATGCAGTGGCCTGTGCCAGAGCCTCATCAGGGCGGTCCGGCCGCCCAAGGTCCACTCGTCGGTCCAGGCGGTGGTGTCGAAGTAGCCGTGCTCGGCCGCGCGGCCGGCCTCGCGGTGCATGGTGGCGATGGCGAAGGGATGGTCGACGGACGCGATCAGCCGGCCGCCGGGCTTGAGTGCGCGCCGCAGCTCGGCCAGCGCCGGCCCCCAGTCCTCCACGTAGTGCAGCACCAGGGACGCGACGACGTCGTCGAACGTGTCGTCGGCGTAGGGAAGGGGACTGCCCAGGTCGGCCACCTGCAGGTCCGCACCCTCGCCGAGCCGGCGCCGG
The DNA here is from genome assembly GCF_033792765.1 of Streptomyces sp. PA03-6a. Lineage (NCBI taxonomy): Bacteria > Bacillati > Actinomycetota > Actinomycetes > Kitasatosporales > Streptomycetaceae > Streptomyces > Streptomyces sp. PA03-6a. The sequence continues at coordinate 102,021 of NZ_JARAVK010000001.1, forward strand.
GCCAGCTCAAGCATCCCGGAACTCGCATCGAAGCCGCTCACGAGGGCGCCACGGTCACGCAGCGCCGCGAACAGGGCCCCGGCGCCGCAGCCGGCGTCGAGGATCCGCCGGCCGGCCACCTCCCCGGCGAGGGCCAGCATCGCGGGACGCTCGTAGTAGGCGTTGATCAGGCTGGTCTCGTTCTCACTCGTGTACGCCTCGGCGAAGCTGGTGTAGTCGTTGACCTTCGGCGGATCCATCGTCACGGCGGACGGCGAGGTGCGCCCGTTGAGGCTCGCGTGCCCTTGCTGCTCGTCAGAAGTCATGGTGCGAGGGACGTCGGCCCGCAACAGTTCGGTTCCTGGTCCGAGGCATGACGGGCACGTCGGAGACGTCGACGGCGCGTAGCCCTGTGACGCCCGGGGGGTCAGTGCCGCGCCGGCGGCGTGACGCCGTTGAACCAGTTGGTCGCGGTCATCGCGGAGGCCGCCTCCCGGTCCCCTGTGACGGTGAGGGCATCGAGTGTGGCGAACTGCTCCGAGGTCAGGGTCAGTTCGGCAGCCGCGGCGTTCTCGGCCATGAACGTGACGCGGCGGGTACCCGGGATGGGGGTGACGTCCGGGGCCTTGGCCAGCAGCCACGCGAGGGCCACCTGCCCGGGGGTCGCCTCGTGCTGCTCGGCGATGTCGCGAACCGCCTGGAGCGTCTGCATGTTGCGGTCGAAATTCGCCTCCGAGTACCAGGGCAGGCCGCGGCGGTGGTCGTTCTCCGCCAGACTGTCCCGTGAGGTGATGGTGCCGGTCAGCGCGCCGCGGCCCAACGGGCTGTACGGAACGATGCTGATGCCCAGTTCCCGGCACAGCGGCAGGATCTCGGATTCGATTCCGCGCTCCCACAGCGACCATTCCGTCTGCAGCGCCGTGATCGGGTGTACGGCCGCTGCGCGACGCAGGGTGTCCGGTGCGGCTTCGGAGAGGCCGAGATGCAGGACCTTTCCCTCGGCGACGAGTTCGGCCATCGCGCCGACGGTTTCCTCGATCGGCGTCCGGGGATCGACACGGTGCTGGTAGTAGAGGTCGATGTGGTCGGTGCCCAGCTTCTTGAGGGAGCGCTCGACGGCCTCGCGGATGTAGCCGCGGCTCCCGTCCATCCGCGCCTCCGCCCCGCCGAACGGACCCGAAACGATGCCGAACTTGGTGGCGAGCACGAGTTCGTCGCGGCGACCGGCGATCGCCCGGCCGAGGATCTCCTCGCTGTCGCCGTAGCCCTCGGCGGTGTCGAAGAGCGTGACGCCGATCTCGAGCGCGCGGTCGACGATCTCCCGAGCGGCCCGCTCGGGGTCGTAGCCGGACTGCCCGTAGGGGTTGGCGTAGCTCATGGCGCCGTAGCCGACCGCGCCGACGGCGAGTTCGGCGGGACCGAGGTGACGTACAGGGATGGGCATGGCGGGGCCGACCTTTCTGCCGTTGCGAGCAGTGAGGACACGATGTCCTCGGGTGTGGACAAAGGTAAGTCCTCACTTGAGGACAAGCAAGTGCGGAGCATGCGGCGGTCGATCCCGCGCCGCGCACGCTCCGTGATGTGACCCACCACTCCCGGCTCCTGATTGCCCGCGGTGGAAGTCGCACATTAAGTTAGGTGGATAGAACGTTCTATCTACTTGCGTCTGTCGCCCGCACCACTGAAGGAGTAGCGATGTCCCACCGTCGTCCCGTTCGCCCCGTCCGTCTCGCCGTCGTCGGCGCGGTCGGCCTGGCCCTGGCCGCCGGACTGGCCACGACCGCCTCGGCCACCCAGGGCCATCACGCCAAGCCGGCAGGCAAGCCGAAGCCCAAGCCGACCGTCGTCCTCGTCCACGGTGCCTGGGCGGACTCCGCCGGCTGGAGCGGCGTCGCCAAGCGCCTGCAGGCCGACGGCTACCGGGTCACCGCCCCCGCCACGCCGCTGCGCGGTCTGGGCAGCGACGCCGCCTACCTCGCGGACTACCTCAAGACGATCAACGGCCCGGTCGTCCTGGTGGGCCACTCCTACGGCGGCGCGGTCATCACCAATGCCGCCACCGGCAACCCCAACGTCAAGGCACTCGTCTACGTCGCCGCCTTCGCCCCCGACAAGGGCGAGAGCGTCACGGACCTGGTGGGCAAGTTCCCCGGAAGCCACCTCAGCGACGACCCCGACGCCCCGCTGCCCACTGCCCTGAACGCGGTCCCCTTCACCCAGGCCGACGGCGGCACCGGCGTCGACCTCTACATCAAGCCCGACAAGTTCCGCGACGTCTTCCTCAGCAACCGCGTCAGCAAGAGCAAGGCCGCCGCGCTCGCCGCGACGCAGCGCCCCGTCACCGCGCAGGCCGTCGGCGAGCCCTCGGCCGTGACTCCGGCCTGGAAGACCATCCCTTCCTGGTACCTCGTCGCCCGCGGCGACCGGACGATACCCCCCGCCGCCGAGCGCTTCATGGCCTCGCGCGCGCACGCCCGCACCATCGAGGTCGACGGCCCGCACGCGGTCCACCTGACCGACCCCAAGGCCGTGACGCGTCTCGTCGAGAAGGCCGCGACGGCGCGCTGACCCACCCCCGCCCCCGGCCTCCTCCCGGCACCTGCGGGAGGGGGCCGTGCACCGTGTGCAGGAGCCGTACTCAGGCCGCGGCCATGAGCACGGCGACCCCGTGCTCGAAGACGGCGCCCGCGGCCCGGGCGTCGCCGAGGTAGCCGGCCACCATCGCACCGTCCCGCATGGCCATCATGGCGTCGGCCGACCGTGCGGGATCGGCTGAGCCGAGCCGCTGGAAGGCTTCCTGCAGCACCTGGAGGAACCAGGCGCGGTGTCGCAGCACCGCCTGGTGGACGGGGCTTTCGGGGTCCGGGTACTCAGCCGTGGCATTGATGAACGGACAGCCCCGGAACCCGGCGCCGCACACTTCCTCACCGATGCCGTGCGCCACGGCGGCGAGGAGGCCGGAAGGCGAACCGATGCCTGCCTGCGCCGCGGTGATCCGGTCCCGGATCTCCTGATCCGTCGCCTCGAGGTAGGCGCGCACCAGGTCGTCCTTGCCGGCGAAATGCCGGTAGAAGGTGCCCCGGGCGACGTCGGCCTCCGCCATGACGCGGTCCACCCCCACGGCCCGGATGCCCTCGCCGTAGAAGAGCCGGTTCGCCGTGCTCAGCAACCGCTCACGGGCCTCGGAGCGGCGGACCGGCGCGGATGCGTCCGTAACGTTCGACATGGCTACAGCATAGAACGGTCTTTCTACTTCCGGGTGTGGATCTCATTGCTGTCGCGCCACCCGCGTGGGAGCATGCGCTGTTCATCGCCGGTGCCTGCGGGACTGCCGCTCCGTGCCGGTGCGTCTTGGGAACTGGGTGGGGCAACGTGGGCAGAGAGGTGGCGCGGGCAGCCGCGGCGGTGTGCGTGCTGACCGTGGCCGTTGTCGGATGCAGGCACGGGGGCGAGGACGGGGGCCGGGACAGTGCGGGGGCCTCGCACCCCGCGAGGCAGGCCGCGGCACCCGAGAAGGTCCTGGGTCACCGGGAACTGGAGCGGACCGCTCTGGGGTCGGGGGACGTCGACGGATTCAGCGTCGGCCCCGTGGTGGGCGACGTCGGGGCCGGTCAGCCGGTGGTGGGCCCGGTCGCTCCCGCCCCCGCGCGGTGCAAACCGCTCAACGACATGACCGCGTTCGTCGGCAGGTACCAGCCCGTGTGGCAGGTCGCGAAGATCGTCAGTCGCACGTCCGATGAGGGCGACACGTCGTCCACGACGGTGGCGCTCAACTCCTACCGGCAGCAGGAATCGGTCAAGGTGATGACGGAACTGCGCGGTGCGCTGGACACCTGCACGAAGTTCGCGCCACCCGGGTCCTCGGTCACCGGCTGGACGTACTCGCACATCCACAAGCTGCCGGATCCTTCGCTGGGGGACGACGCGCTCTCGTACCGCATGACGCTCGACATGCCCGCGGACGACATGGGCCCCGCGCACTCCGTCGTCTTCACCTACGTGGTGGTGCGGAGCGGAACGACCGTCACGACGTTCGCCTCGAACCTCTTCGGCGTGGACGGCAAACCCACCGAGGTCCCCCGGCGGGTCATCGACGCCCAGATCAAGAAGCTGAGCCAGGCGTCGTCGGGCTGAAGGACCCGGTGCCGGCACCCGGAACCCGGGCGGGGCGCGCCGCGCTCGGCGCCCCGCCCGGGTGCGGGATCCGCCCGGGTCAGTCCCGGGCGGCGCTGTGCTGCTGCTGGGCCCACGCCAGGTGCCATGTGTCCGGCGGCGTCTCGGAGTTCAGCTCCAGGCCGGGCACCGGCTCGAGACGTCCCCCGCGCAGTTCGGCGAGGAGGCGCTCGGCCTCGAGGGAGGGGTAGTCGAGGTAGCCGCGGTCGTCACCACCGAAGAAGGTGGCCCGCAGCGCCTCGCGCAGCTCCGCGTTGCGGGCCAGGCGCTCGGGCAGGTCGGGGTTGGCGATGAAGTCGCGGCCGAAGCCGACGGCGTCGACGGTGCCGTTCTCCACGGCGCGCAGGGCCTCCTCGCGTGCGTAGCCGCCGGTCGCGATCAGGCGGCCCGGGTAGCGCTTGCGGGCCCAGGCGCTGTCGATGGTGTCGGCCGGCCGGCGCTCGGCCGTGGAGTCGTCGTTGCCGACGATGCCCGGCTCCACCAGGTGCAGGTACGCGAGGTCGCGAGCGGCGAGCTCGTCCACGACGTGGCCGAACAGGGCCTCCGGGTCGGAGTCGGTCATGTCCTGGAAGACGCTGCTCGGGGATATGCGGACGCCGATGCGGTCCGCCCCCACCGTCTCGACCAGGGCGTCGACCACCTCCAGCAGCAGGCGTGCGCGGTTCTCGACGCTCCCGCCGTAGCGGTCCGTGCGCCGGTTGGCGCTGTCCTGGAGGAACTGGTCGATCAGGTAGCCGTTGGCCGCGTGGACCTCCACACCGTCGAAGCCGGCCGCCAGCGCGTTCGTGCCGGCTTGGGCGAACTGGGCGACGACGGCCTGGATCTCGTCGATCTCCAGCGGTCGCGGCGTCATGAAAGGCACGCGGCCCTCGTCGGTGAAGACCAGGCCGTCGATCGCGATGGGGGAGGGGCCGACCGGGGTCCTGCCTTCGGGCTGGAAGACGGGGTGCGAGGCGCGGCCGGTGTGCCACAGTTGCGTGACGATGGTGCTCCCCGCGGCGTGCACCGCGTCGGTGACGCGCTTCCACCCCTGGACCTGGGCGTCGCTCCACAGGCCCGGAATGCCGGGGCCGCCGACACCTTCGGCGGAGACGACGGTGCCCTCCGTGATGATCAGTCCGGCCGAGGCGCGCTGGGTGTAGTAGAGCTGCGCGGAGGGGCCGGGGCTGCCGTCAGGCAAGGAGCGGCTGCGCGTCATCGGCGGCATGACGAAGCGGTTGGACAGCGGCAAGGCGCCGAGCTGGACAGGGTCGAACAGGGGGCTGTTGTGCATGGTTTCTTCTCCGGGCAATGGGGATGGGGATGGGGGTGAGGAGTGGTGAAGGTGCAGGCCAGGCGGTTGCCGGGCCTGGAGGCGTGACGCCGGGGACGTGGCGGTTCGCCGGACGGTGCGGCCGTCGGATCTGCGTCCCGGCCGCCGAGCCGTGACTTACGCCGCCTGGTACCGGCGGGTGTTGACCCTCCCGCCCAGCGACGTGGCCGCGCGGAGTGCCCAGTACGGGTCGCGCAGCAACTCCTGGCCGAGGAGGACGGCGTCGGCCTCGCCGGAGCGGACGACGGCCTGCGCCGCCTGGGCCGGCCCGGTGAGGGGGCCGACGGCGGCGACGGGCATGCCGGTCCGGTTGCGGACGCGGTCGCCGCCGGTGGAGACGTCCATCAGGTCCACGCCCCGGGCCTGCAGCTCCTTGGCGAGGCGGAGGGTGTCGTCGGTGATCTCCTCCGGCCAGTCGGGGTCGGACGTGCGGAAGAAGACCGGCAGGTCCTGCGGCCACACGGCGCGGACGGCGTCGACGACCTCCAGGGCGAAGCGGGTGCGGCCGGCGAAGTCCCCGCCGTAGGCGTCGGTGCGGCGGTTGCTATGCGGGGACAGGAACTGGTTGATGAGGTGTCCGTGGAGGCCGTGGATCTCGGCGACCTGGAAGCCGGCGTCCAGGGCGCGCCGGGCGGCCGCGGCGAAGTCCGCCACGATCCGGCCGATCTGCTCGGTGCTGAGCTGTTCCGGTGTGGTGGAGCCGGTGCCGAACGGGACGGCGATGGGACCGCCGGGCGCCCAGCCGTACTGCCTGCCGGGGGCGCCGGGGAACCTGCGGTCCACCCAGGTCCCCTCGGTGGCGTCCCGGTGCCCGGCGGCGAGCTGGATGCCGGGCACGGTGCCCTGGGACTTCAGGAACGCGGTGATCCGGCGGAAGGCCTCGACCTGGGTGTCGTTCCAGATGCCGAGGTCGTACGGGCCGGTCCGGCCCTCGGGGCTGACCGCGGTGGGTTCGGTGAGGATGAGCCCGGTGCCGCCGGTGGCGCGGGCCGCCAGGTGCGCGAAGTGCCCGTCGTCCGGGACGCCCGCCTGGTCGCCGTCCGGTGGGGCGGTGGACCGGCACAGGGCGGCCATCCAGATCCGGTTCGGAACGGTCAGTGACCGGAGGGTCATGGGCTCGAACAAGGTGGTGCTCACGAAAGTGCCTCCTGCTGGAGCGATGGGGGAGTGGGTACCGGGCGAACACCCGGACGTCATCGCGCCAGGTGAGGCGTCCATCGGTGCGGCTTGCGCCGGTCGTGTCGGTCTCTCAACCGTCACATTCCACGGTACGGTATGGACGGTTATGTCCGGAATATTGAGATCCAGATGGTCCGAATCGGGAGACAGCGATGCCGACCGCGCTGCCGGTCAGTGCCTACGTCGTGCTCGGCCTGCTGAGTAGGCAGGACGGCGCGACCCCCTACCAACTCGACCAGAGGATCCGCCAGAGCATCGGGTACTTCTGGGTCTTCCCCCGCTCGCAGCTGTACGCGGAGGCCGGACGGCTGGTGCGGCGCGGACTGGTCGTCGAGCACCAGGAAGAGGGCGGCCGTCATCGCCGCACCCTGTCACTCACCGACGAGGGGCGACGCGAGCTGTGCCGATGGCTCGCCGCCCCGACGCGGGCGATCACCGAGATCCACGACGAGGGGCTGCTGAGGCTGTACTTCCAGCCCCAGGCCTGTGACGCCGACGCTCCCGGCGACGCGGACACGGTGGACGCGATCAGCCGGCTCGCCGCGGAGCAGATCCAGGCCCACGAGGGCCAACTCGCTGAGTACCGGCAGCTCGTCACCTCCGGACTGCTGCCCGCGGGCTCGCCCCAGCGGGCGACGGTCGAGGTGGGGTTGCGGTTCGAGCGCATGATGATCGGCTTCTGGCGCGAGGTCGCCGCCTCGCCGGCGCACCTGATCGGCGAGGGTGCCGAGGAGGCGTGAACGACGGCGGACGACGCGGGGCGCAGGTCGGTGCCGCGTACGAGGGCACGGACGCCCTGCTGCTCGGCCGGCGGACGTACGACATCTTCGCCGCCTACTGGCCGCACCAGAAGGGCGGCGAGGACGGCGAGATCGCCACGCTCTTCAACGGCGTCCCGAAGTACGTGGCCTCCCGCGGCAGGCCCGACCTCTCGTGGGCCGGGTCCACGCAGCTCGGCCCGGACCTGGCCGGCGCGGTGCGCGAGATCCGCGACCGGCACGAGCACGTGAAGGTCGTCGGGAGCCTGAACCTGGTGCAGACCCTCCTGCGTGAGAAGCTCTTCGACCGTCTCGACCTCTGGGTGCACCCGATCGTGCTCGGCGTCGGGAAGAAGGTGTTCGACGGCGGCGCGGTCCCCACGAACGTCACGCTCCTCGAACCGCCCGCCGCCAGCCCGACCGGCACCGTGTACCTGCGCTACGGGCTCGCCGACGGCACGCCCGGCACGGGGGACATGAGCGCACCCGATCGCGGCGTCGGGCGCGCCGACTGACGCCGCCGGCAGTGCATCCGCCGGGTCGGCATCCCGTCACGGCGTCGGCGGTTCGAGCCGGCGACGCCGCGACGACGCCGCGACGACGTGCCTCGCCGGCAAGCGGAGCGGATCGCCGTCCAGCTCCTTCGCCGCCGCGCAGGCCGTCGCGTCATGGCGCCCCACGGCCGCGGGCGGCTCGTGGGGCATCAGTGGTCGTCCCAGTCCTCCACGAAGAACCGGGCCTCGCTGACCACGGTGTCCCCGGCTCTGGCGGCCCGCACGTACATATGGGCCCCGTCCGGTCCCAGGTCGCCGCTGCAGCCGATGAGCAGGTCGACCCGTTGCTTCTCGATGTACCGGGTCAGGTCCGTGTCGACTGCGGACAGCGTCTTGCCGATCAACTCCAGTCCGTCGAAGGTGACCTGTGGGCCGGTTCGTCCGTGCACGGTCACGGCCGCCAAGGTGGGGAACCCCTCTTGGTGCCAGTAGTGGGCGGTCACCCCGGCGTCGTGAAACCGGTCCTCACCCAGGTACCAATGCCCGGCCTTCTGGTGGACCGGCCAGGGATAGTGGCCCTGCCGCTCGGCCGGTACCTCGCCGCCCAAGGCGGCCACGACCTGCTGCGGGAGCATCCCGAAACGGAGTGGACCGACGCTCTCCAGCGGAGTGAAGCCCCACTGCGGTCTGTCCTGCTCGGCCCTCACCGGCCATGCCCCCGGGTTCGTCTCCCGTTCGCGGACGTCCCGCCATCGGATGACCGGATCGGCCCCGTACGGGTCCTCGGCCAGCTCCGGGCCGACGAGCAGGGCGTCGGTGATCACCGCGTCCCTCCGCACCGCGTACCCCTGCGGATCCTCCCCCCACTCCAGTGCGGTGCCCATGGAGACGCCCCACGCGGCGACCTCGGGATCACCGCTCCAGTTCACCCGGACCTCCACTCCCTCGTCACGGGCGAGATCGTGGATGCCCGCGCGCACCTCGGACGGGGCTCGGGCGATCAGTTCCATGTCCCGCAGCCGCACCCGCGGACCGTCGTGCGCCTGGATCGCGACGGCGGCCAGCCGCGTCCCCGGCCCGTAGATCGCGGTCACCCCCAGGTCCCCGTACCGCTGCCAGGACAAGGTGCATTCCCTGCTTCGTGACACGTGGACGTCCGCCCCGTCCAGCGCTGCCTTGACCTGGTCGGGACTCATCCCGAACCGCAGCGGACCCACACCCACCAGCGGATCAAGCTCCCACTGCGCCCGCTCGTCAGGCTTCTTGTTCCGCCAGAACATCCCAACCCCCACGAGGCTCCGAACAGCCCGGCGCCCTGCCGGTGATCATGTCCGGCACCCTAGGTGTGCCCTGGAGACATCGTCGGCGGCGGTTCGCGGCATGTCGCCGCCGGTCACCCCGCGACCGCGCCAGGAACCTCTTCGGAGGCCGCGGGCGTCGCGGCACCGGCGTCCTCCCAGGCGCGCAGGTACGCCTTGATCGCGTGCCGGTTGCGCTGCAGCACCTCGATGCGTCGCTCGATGCTGCTGAGCTGACGTCGCAGTCCGTCCAGGTCCTTGGCCGCCGGGCAGGACCGGACGTCCGTCCCCTCCTTCGCGGCATCGAGGCAGGGCAGGACCTCGCGGATCATCTCCGTCGTCAGGCCGGCTTCGAGGAGTTCGCGGATCTGCAGGACGCGGTCGACGGCCGGCTCGCCGTAGCTGCGGTACCCGTTGGCGCTCCGGAAGGGGTGGAGGATGCCGACCTCCTCGTAGTAGCGGAGCAGCCGCGGCGCGACACCCGTCTTCTCGGCCAGGTCCCCGATCTTCACATCGCCCTCCTTGGCTGGGCATCCGTACGGACGGTGCGCCTCGCCGTCGCACCGTGGGCGATCCGGTCGCCGCTTGACCTTCACACTAATGGAAAGGTTTAGCTTCTTGCACGGCCCCGGAGCTGCCGGCGCGGGGTGACCGGGACCGTGTCAAGAAGAATGCGAGATCAACGATGCCGACAGGCTCCAGCAAGGGATGGACCGCTGACCGAATGGCCCCACAGGAAGGCCGCACCTTCGTCGTGACGGGCGCGACCAGCGGTCTCGGTCTGGTGACGGCGCGCGAACTCGCCGCGCACGGCGGCCGGGTACTGCTCGCCGTCCGTGACACCGCACGGGGGGAAGCGGTGGCGTCCTCGCTGCGCAGGGCGTATCCCGGGGCCGAGGTCGCGGTGCGCCGGGTCGATCTGCTGGACGTGGACTCGATCCGCCGGGCGGCGGAGGAGATCGGCGAGGGGGAGTCCGTCGACGTACTGGTCAACAACGCGGGCATCTCCATGGTCGGGCACTCCGTGACCGCGCAGGGCGCCGAGCGCCACCTCGCCGCGAACCACCTCGGCCACTTCGCCCTCACGGCGCTGCTGGAACCGGCGCTGCGCCGGTCGCCGGCACCGCGGGTGGTCACCGTGACGTCGTACATGCACGAGAAGGGGGAACTCGACCTGGACGACGTCGCGTGGTCGCGGAAGTACACGCCCCTCGCCGCCTACTCGGCCTCGAAGCTGGCCAACGCGGTCTTCGGCGTGGAGCTCGCCCGGCGCGAGCGGTCGTCACCGTCGCCGATCACCAGCGTCCTCGCGCACCCCGGCTACAGCAACACGCCGATGCAGAGCAAGGGCACCGGGCCCGTGGGGATCGTCATGCGCGTGTCCGGCAGGCTCTTCGCGCAGAGTCCGGAGATGGGGGCCCTGCCCCAGCTCTACGCGGCGACCGAGCCCGATCTCGCCGCAGGTTCCTACATCGGCCCTGACGGCAAGGGCGGACGATCCGGGCATCCCGTCCCCGTGCAACTGTCGGCGGCGGCGCAGGACCCGGGACTCGGCCGCCGGCTGTGGGAGCGCTCGCAGCAGCTGACCGGCGTCCGCTGGCACACCGCCTGAGTCCGTACGGGCCATCCGCGGTACGCCCGCTGGGGCCGCGAGCCGGGCAGGCGCGTGCTCCGCCCCACCCCGGAGCTTCAGGGGTGGGGCCGGACGTGCCGCGTCACCAGGCGCTGGCGCCGCCGTCGACGGCGTAGTTCGCCCCGGTGATGTAGGAGGCTCGGTCGGAGGCGAGGAAGGCGGCCAGGTCGACGATCTCCTCGGGCCGGGCGAAGCGCTTGAGGAGGGTCTTGCCGGTGATCGCGTCGCGGGCGGCCTGGTTGTCGCCGAGGTCGCGGTCGCTGGCGGGGGTCAGGACGGGGCCGGGGCTGATGGCCACCGCGCGGATCCCGTGCGGGGCGCCTTCGAGCGCGAGTTGCCGGGTCATGCCGATGACGCCGGCGTTGGCAGCGGTGTGCCCGACCATCGGGGGGTTCTCCCCGGCGATCATGCCGGCCATGGAGGCGACGTTGATGATGACGCCGCCCCCGCGGCGTACCAGGTGGGGCCAGGCGAATTCCGAGACGAAGAAGGGGATGTCGAGTTCGCCGGTGATGGTGGCGTGCCAGTCCTCGACGGAGAAGTCGGGCAGCGGGCCGAAGCGCAACGAGGCGGCGTTGTTGTAGACGACGTCGAGCCCGCCGTAGGCGGCCGCGGCACCTTCGACGAGGCGCCGCACTTGCTCGGGGTCGGTGAGGTCGACCGGAGCGATGCCGGTCATCTCGCCGCCCGCGCGGCGGACGAGTTCGGTCGTCTCCTCGTTGGCGTCGGGGTTGATGTCGGCTCCGACGACCTTGGCGCCTTCTTTGGCGAACAACTGGGCCGCGACGCGGCCCATGCCTCCGCCGGTGCCGGTGATCAGCACGATCTTGCCGTCAAGAAGAGGTGTCATGGGAGTGCTCCTGGTCAGTGCGGTGTGCGGGTGCGTGTGTGCGATGCCGTGGCCCCCCGGGCGCCCGCTGGGGGCGGTGCGCCCGGGGTGCGTGCCGCGGCCTGGTGAAGCCGGTCGTGCGAGGGCTACTTGGTGGTGGGGTGAACGGTGCCGGGAGGCGTCTCCCCGCGGAGCTCGTCCAGGAACACCCCGAAGTTGCCCTCCGACCAGTGCTCGACGGACTGGCCGTGGATGACGCGGTCGATGGAGATGCCGCTGAGCTGGACGTCGCGGCCGGAGGCGGGGATGCCGAAGACCGTGCCGGTGTGACGGCCCGCGAAGCTCCAGCGGGTGACGACCTTGTCGCCCTCCACGATCTGGTCCAGGACGGTCATCTTGAAGCCGGTGAGCCCGGCCTTGATGTCGAGGTCGCCCTTGATCCAGTCGTCCCGGTTCTCGGGGCCGTTGAAGCCGTGGAGCACCAGGTCCTTGGAGATGTAGCGGTTGAATCCGGCGGCCAGGTCGCCGTTGTAGCTGGCGTAGTACGCCGAGGTGACCTGCAGCGGCGAGAGGTAGTGGTGGTGGGCCGCGTGGCCGGACGAGGCGGCGTTCGGTGCCGGGCTCTGGGCCGCGGCCGGGACGGCCACGGCGGTGAGGGCGGCGGCGACGGCGAGGCCGGTCATGGCGCCCACCACCTTCTTGCGTCCGCTGGACGTGGGAGTGGCCGGGGTGGATGCGGCCTCACGGGTCTTGTTGAAGATCACGGGGCACTCCTCAGCTGATCATCGGTGCCCGAGAGCACCGAAGTGATTGACACGTCAAGCATCCTCCCGAGCTTGACAAGCGTCAAGCAGTTTTCGGTGGGGCCCTTCCGAGGTCACCCGGCCGGTGACCGGCATGGAAGACTTGGATCACCGGCGATCGCCTCGCCATCCCGCCCGGGATTCCGGACGCGCACGCCGCCCACCAGGCGCGATGCGCCCGTACCGGGGGCATGACCGGCCCGGTGGCCGAGAGGGAGTGCGATCGACGCCAGGCCGGCCGACGCCGAACGGAGCGATGCCAGAGTGACCGACGGAACACCGGATCAGGCGCCGGCAGCGACGGCGCGCGGGAAGTACGCACCCGTCCGGCTGCGTGAGAGCGAGATCCTCCGGCGGGGCCTGGACACCTTCGCCGAGCTCGGCTACGCCGCCACCACCATGCGGGAGTTGGCCCGGCGGCTCGGCGTGAGTCACAACTTCGTCCACGAACGGTATGGGTCGAAGGGCGACTTCTGGCGCGCGGTGGTGGACTTCGCGCTGCGGGACGCCCAGCCCGCGCTCGACCGGCTCCTGGCCGAGTGCCACGACGACGGCGAACGCCTACGGGCCGTCGTCGTCCACCTGTACCGCCTCGCCGCGAACGACTCCGCCATGAACCGGTTGCTCACCGACGAGTCGACCCGGGACTCCGGTCGCCTGGACTATCTCCACCAGCGGTTCATCAAGCCGTTCTGGGACAGCATCGAGCCGACGGTCGACGGCCTCATGGCGGCGGGCCGCATGCCGCGCGTCCCCCCGCACATCCTGTACTTCGCCGTCACGGGCCCGGCGCTGGCCCTGGCACAGGACCCGATCGCCGACCGGCTCAACCCCGACGACGTCCCGACGGCGGAGCGCGACAGGAACACCATGGCCGACGCGCTCTCCGCGCTTGTCCTGCACGGCCTGCTTGCGCCCTCGGGCCATGGGCCCGTCACCGGCCGGCCCGGGCGGGCCTGACAGCCGGGGCGGTCGCGTCAGGAGGCGATCCTCGCCAGGGCCGCGGCGAGCGCCTTGAGGTCCAGGCCGTCGAGGTGGTCGAGGAAGCGGCGCCGTACGGAGGCCAGATTGGTCGGCCACGCCTCCCGCAGCCGGGCGAGGCCCGCGTCGGTGAGGACCGCGTTCCAGCCGCGGGCGTCCTGGGTGTCCTTGACGCGCTGGACGAGCCCGTCGCTCTGCAGTCGGTACACGGCCCGCGTCATCCCGCTGAGCGACCGCTCGCAGGCGACGGCGAGATCGCTCATCCGCATCTGCCGCTCCGGTGCCTCGGACAGGTGCATCAGGGCCATGTACTCGGTCAGCGGAAGCCGCTGCTCGCGGACCAGATCGGCGTCCATGGCGCGGGGCAGGGCGTAGATGACGCGGTGCAGCGACCGGATGACCGCCTCTTCATCCGGGCTGAGGGGCGTGATTCCCTCCGGGGCCGCTTCCTGCTGCGGCATGACGTCAGACATGCCTCAAGATTACTTGCTCCGCAAAGTAAGCGAACGCTTTTTCACCGTGACGCGCCTCGCATCCACGGCGGCCGCCGGGCAAGACGATCGCGCGGTGTGCCGTGGCTGCCTACACTCCCGGGCATGTCATGCCGCATCAGTGAGCTGGTCATCCACGCCGCCGACGCCGAGAGGCTGGCCGTGTTCTGGAGCGAGGTCCTCGGCTACGTCGAACTCGGCCGGGAGGACGACGGAAGTATCGAGATCGGGCCGCCCGGCATCGGCTTCGGCGGCCCGCAGCCCACCCTCATCCTCAGCCCGAGCAGTGACCCGCGGACCGGGAGGCTCCCGCTGCACATCGACGTCAACCCGGTCGACCGCGACCAGGACGCCGAGCTGGAGCGCTTGCTCGCGCTGGGCGCAAGGGCCGCCGACGTCGGCCAGACCGGCACCGAGAACTGGCACGTCCTGGCTGACCCGGAAGGCAACGAATTCTGCCTCCTGCGCCGCCGGCTCCAGCCTCTCTGACACCGCTCTGACACCACGGGGTCCGGCGCGGCCGGGGAAAGCCGGGTGCCGTCGACTCAACGAGTCACAACCTGGGCGCGCAGGCGCGTGAGGATCCGCGACAGGAGCCGGGAGACCTGCATCTGCGAGACGCCCAGGTGGGCGCCGATCTCGGCCTGGGTCATGTCGTGCCCGAAGCGGAGGGAGAGGATCAGCCGATCCCGTTCGGACAGCTGCCGGATGAGGGGCTTGACCGCCTCGATGTCGTCGACCTTGCCGTAGGCGGCGTCGTCGTAGCCCAGGCGCTCCGCCCAGGCAGTGCTGCCGTCGTCGTCCTCGGTCGCCGGCGCGTCGAGGGAGGCGGCCGAGTAGGCGTTGGCGGCGGTCAGGGCCTCCAGCACCTGCTCCTCGGTGATCTGCAGGCGGGTCGCCAGTTCGGCCGTCGTCGGGGCCCGGTCCAGTTCGGCTTCCAGGGCATCGGTGGCCTTGGCCAGGTCGATGCGGAGTTCCTGCAGGCGCCGGGGCACGTGGACCGACCAGCTGGTGTCGCGGAAGAACCGCTTCATCTCGCCCACGATGGTCGGCACCGCGAAGGTCACGAACTCCACGCCGTAGGCGGGATCGAACCGGTCGACCGCCTTGATGAGGCCGATCGTGCCCACCTGCACGATGTCCTCCATCTGATCGGCGCGCTGGGAGAACCGGCGGGCCGCGAAGTGCACCAGCGAGGTGTTCATCTCGATGAGCGTGTTGCGCACGTACTGGTACTCGGCTGTGCCCTCCTCCAAGGCCTGCAGCCGGGCGAACATCACCTTGGAGACCTGCCGGATCTCGGGCGGCGTCATATCGCCCGGCACCTCGGGAAGCGCGTCCACAGCGCCGTGCTCCTGCGTCGCCGCGACACTGCCACCGGCCACTGCGATCTGCATCTCGGCAACCCTCCTCATCGGTATGTTCCAGCCTGCACCCTCGGTGCGTCACCCGCCTACCCCCGCTCAAGCCCGGCAGTCCACGGCTTCCCGCGTACGGCGTGAGTGGTGTTTGCGACGCCGCCCAGCGGTCAGGCGAAGCAATGGAACATGACCTCGATACCTGGGAAGGTGAGCAGCATGGCCGCCAATGAGAAGGCCAAGGCGAAGACCGAGCAGGCCGTCGGCAAGGCCAAGGAGGCCGCTGGAGAGGCCGTGGGCAACGAGCGGCTGACCGCCGAGGGCCGCATGGAGCAGGCCAAGGGCGACGCGCGCCAGGCCAAGGAGAAGATCAAGGACATCGGCCGGCACTGACGACCGGCACCGAGCTCATGTCCGTGGGGCGGCCCGAGCGGGTCGCCCCACGCTCATGCCCGGTCTCACGGCCCGTCAGGCAGGCGTCCGCGAGGGGCTATGCTGCCCCGCACCAGCCAGAGAGCCGGACGGGATCCAGGGCGCCGGCCGGCATGGCAGGGCTGGGCTTCACGTACATGAGCGTGGGCCGGCGCACGGTCTCCGGCTGACGGTTGACGGCCCACGGGGGCCGGAGCGCCGGGACCCCGGGCCCGCCGGGCCGGCGTGGTCGCCCGATCAGCTGTTGAGGCGGCGCAGTGCCACGGTGCGTCGGGCATCGCGTGTCTTCGCCGTGGCGGGGGATCGCGTGGCTTCTGCGCGTGCCATCGCCGCGAGGCGTGCGAATTGCTCACCCATGCCCCTGGTGCCGCTCAGCGGGGTGAGGCCGTGCGGCCACACGGCCTTGGCGAGCGCGACGTGACGGGCGCCGCCGAGGATGACGACGGGGTCGACCGCGGCGATCCGGAGGTCTTCCGCCTGGGCGCGGAGAACGGCGTCGGTCACCGCGTCGGCGTGCCCGTGCGGGGTGTCGTAGGGGTCGATCTCGTCGTCGAGGTCCAACAGGCCGTACCGGGCGGAGAGGATCACGAGCCGGTCCGGTTGGAGCGCCTCGGCGGCCTTCCGGCACGCGCGGTGGTAGCTGCCGATGTACATGTCGGCCGCCCTTGCCCGGTGGTCCAACTTGCGGGAGCCGCAAGGGATGACGACCAGCTCCGGTCGGAAGCCGTCGGTGTACTGCGTCGGAGTCATGCAGGTTCCTTCCGGGTCCGTCTGCGCTCGGACGCGACGGACGCCGGCTCTCGCGTGGTCCGTCCTCGTCCCGTGCCATGAGGTGCAACACCGCCGGAGGAGAGGGCCGTAGCGCAGGGACATGCCATCGGGCCCTCACATCCGGACGTACCGCGGAGCGGGGCGGCTCTTTCATAGGTGACCGGTCGTATAGTGCTCCGTATGGGAAGCACCAGTGGTGCCAGGGAGAAGATTCTGAGCGCCGCTCACTCGCTGTTCGACCAACGCGGTTACTCGGCGCTGGGGCTGGCGGAGATCTGCAGGGCGGCCGGAGTGCCCAGGGGCAGTTTCCACTACTTCTTCGCCTCGAAGGAGGCACTCGCGCTCAGCGTCATCGACGAGCACTGGAACGCGCAACGACGCGCCTGGCTCTGCCTCCTCGATCCTGATGCGGAACCCCTGTCGCGATTGCGGATGCTCTTCGAGGCCGCCAGCGTCCAGCAAGGTGCGGGACAGCGGGACTGCGGCATCGTCGCGGGCTGCATGTTCGCCAACTTCGCGGTGGAGTCGGGCGAATTGACGGAAGTCGTCCGCGAACGCCTCCGGGAGATCTTCGAAGCACAGGTCGGCATGGTGGAGTCGGTCGTCGTCGAGGCCCTGCGGCGGGGCGAGGTGACCGTCCCGGACACGCGGGCGGCCGCCCGCTCCGTGGTGGCACAGCTCGAGGGCCGGGTCCTGTTCGCCAAGCTCTACAACGACACGGCGCAGCTCGGCCCGCTGTGGGTCAACTGCCTTGCGCTGCTGGGTGCCCGCAGCCCTCAGGCGCCCGCCGCATGAGACAGCGTGGTGCCGCCGTGCGGTCTGGGAGGTTGTGCCTCCCAGGAGGGAGCAAGCAGGTCGTGGCATCGGTGCGGGTCGCGGGCGCACGATGGCGGGTGGAAAGCCGGGGAACGGCGGTTCCGCCGTCGTCGTCCTGGGGTCCTTGGGGCGGTTCTGACTCAGGGGACTCAGGGGACTCAGGTGGGAACCGCGGCGACCGCGGTCCGCGCGGCGCATGACCGGGAGGTGTCCCATGTTTCACAAGCAGCCGGGAGCGGGTCCGCTCACCGTGTTGGTGTTCGTCTTCCCGGGGGTGCGGCTGCTCGACGTGACGGGCCCCATCGAAGTCTTCGCCTCGGCGAACGAATGGGGCGGACCGTACCGGGTGCAGGTCGTGTCCGAGGACGGGGCGGAGGTGGTCACCGCCGCCGGGACGCGTCTCAGTGCCGACCTGTCCGTCGCCGACGTGCACGAGACGTGCGACGTCCTGGTGGTCCCCGGCGGTCCGGAATGGGAAACCGTGATCAAGGACGACGCCCTGCTGGACGCCGTACGGGGACTGAGCGGGAAGGCCCGCTGCACGGCATCGGTGTGCACGGGAGCCTTCCTGCTGGCCGCGTCGGGGCTCCTGGACGGCCGGCGGGCGGCGACGCACTGGAGGCAGACCCGGGAACTGGGCCTGCGCTACCCGTCCGTGAAGGTCGAGCCGGACGCCATCTTCGTCCGCGACGGGAAGATGATGACCTCGGCCGGCGTCAGCGCCGGCATCGACCTGTCCTTGGCCCTCGTCGAGGAGCACTACGGGGCGGAGGTCGCCCGGGCGGTCGCCAAGGACATGGTCGTCTTCATGCAGCGACCGGGCGGCCAGTCCCAGTTCAGCGCGCGCTCCCGGCTGCCGCACCCGCGCCAGGAGATGCTCCGCGAGGTCCTGGACTCGGTCGCGGAGAACCCCGGGGACAACCACTCCCTGACGGCCATGGCCCGCAGGGCCGGCGTCAGCGTCCGGCACATCACGCGGCTGTTCTACGACGAGGTGGGCACCAGTCCGGGGCGGTACGTGGAGCAGGTCAGGCTGGAGGCCGCCCAGGCGATGCTGGAGACCGGTGACGACCCCATGGCCGTCGTGGCGCGGCGCACGGGATTCGGCTCGCCCGAGTCTCTGCGCCGGGCGTTCGTACGACACCTGGGCGTGACGCCGGCGGCGTTCCGCGCCAGTTTCCGGACGACCGGCCTGGGCGCCGGGGACCTGAACCCGGCGGCGGGCGCATAGCACACCGGCGATGTGCGTCATGGCCGGCCGTGAGCGAGGCCACGGGCAACAGGCTTCCGGGAGTTGAACGCTTGGGGAACAGCGGCCCTCGGCCGTTGTGGAGCCTCCTTCTCGGGTAGGAGTCGCAGGCGGACGTCGGCGGCCGTGAGCGAGCAGAAGGCGATCACCATGACTTCCATCGGTCCGACTCCCGAACCCGGTCGGCGAAGGCGACGTGCGCCGGGCTGCCTCGAAGCAGAGGTGCCGCGGGCACGGAGCGCGGTGGAGGACACCGAGGCGGCGCATTCGGAGCCGACGCCCCTGAACGACGGTGAACACGCCTGCACGCTGCCGCACTTCCCCAGCGCCCTGTCCGTCATGCGGCGGAGAGTGCGGAAGATCCTCGCCGAGTGGGAGATGGCCCCGCCGGTCGCCGACGACGTGCTGCTGGTGATATCGGAGCTGGCCACCAACGCCGTCGTGCACACCGACGGCCCCGCGGGCCTGCGCCTGTCGTGGACCGAGGTCGACGGGCGCAGCGCCGTGCGCATCGAGGTCACCGACTCGGGTCCGTCGGCGGGGCTCCGCGCGGCGGCGTGCGCCACCGACCCGGACGAGCACGGCCGGGGCCTCGGCATCGTCAGGGCGCTGTCGGCCCGGCACGGCGTCCGTTCCGACTACGCCGGATTCACCCACTGGGCGGACCTGCTCGCCGCGTAGAGGCCTCCGCGCCGCGGCTCCGCTCGGTCAGCCGACCTGTGAGACGCAGGCGAGGAACGGTCCGGCCGCCTTGCTCCACGACTCGCCCCGGGCGAGAGCGGCAGCGCCCTCCGTACGGAGCGAATCGACCACGGGCGTGAGGAAGTCCGCCCACCACTGCCGTACGGCCTCGGGCTTCAGGCCGATCGTGGCGACCGCCGCGCGCACCCTGTCCTCGAGGACCGCGGCGCCCTCGTCCAGGTCGGTTCCCGACCACTCGTCCACGTGCTGGGCCATCAGGGCCCAGGAGATCCGGATCATGCGCCGGATCGTACGTCCGCCGGCCGACACGCCGTCGCAGCGGACCCCCTACGACGGACACCCCCGGGAGGACGGTCCCAGGGGTGTCGTGCGCCGTCGCGGGAGCGGTCAGCGGAAGGCCGACTCCACGAGCTGCTTCTGCTCGGCGGCATGCCGCCGGGCGGAGCCCACCGCGGGGGCCGAGGCGGACGGCCGGCTGACGCATCCGAGGGGGCGGCCCGCCAGCCGTTCCACGTGCGGCCTGACGAAGGACCAGGCACCTTGGTTCTCCGGCTCCTCCTGCACCCACCGCACCTCGGCGTCACGGGGCAAGCGGGCGAGCTCCGCGCCGAGTTCCTCGTCCGGGAAGGGGTAGGGACGCTCCAGCCGGATGATCGCGGTGTCCCGCAGGCCGGCGTTCCGCCGGTACGCGTCCAGGTCGTAGGAGACCTTCCCCGAGCACAGCAGCACGCGCCGGGCCTGTGCGGCGTCGACGTCCCGGTCCGGTACGACCGGACGGAAGGAGCCCGCGGTGAAGTCCGCCAGCCCGGAGGTGGCCTCCTTCAGCCGCAGCATCGACTTGGGGGTGAACACCACCAGGGGCCTCCTGCGCTCGCCGAGCGCCTGCTGCCTGAGCAGGTGGAAGTAGTTCGCGGGCAGCGTCGGGACGGCGACGGTCATGTTCCCCTGCGCGCACAGCTGCAGGAACCGCTCGATCCTGCCGGAGGAGTGGTCGGGACCCTGTCCCTCCAGTCCGTGGGGCAGCAGCAGCGTCACCCCGGAGCGTTCGCCCCACTTCTGTTCCGACGACGCGATGTACTCGTCGACGACGCTCTGCGCGCCGTTGGCGAAGTCGCCGAACTGGGCTTCCCACAGCACCAGCGCGTCGGGCCGCTCCAGCGAGTAGCCGTATTCGAACGCCAGGGCCGCCATCTCCGACAGCATCGAGTCGTAGGGGGAGAAGCCCGCGCTGCCCGCGCCGAGGCCGTTCAGCGGGGTGTGTTCCGCGCCGGTGCGCCGGTCGGTGAGCACCGCGTGACGCTGGCCGAACGTGCCGCGGCGGGAGTCCTGTCCGGACAGCCGCACCGGCACCCCCTCCATGAGCAGGGAGCCGATGGCCAGGGTCTCGGCGGTGGCCCAGTCGATCGTGCCGGCGTCCAGCATCGTGGCGCGCCGGTGGAGCTGCGGCAGGACGCGCGGGTGCACGGTGAAGTCGGCGGGCTGCCCGGTCTGGGAGGCGATCACGTGCCGGGCGGCCGCCTCCGTGATCGCGGTCGGCACCGGCACCGCGGTGCCGTCCCGGTGGTCCGCGGGGGTGGCGGGCTTCGGGGAACCGGCCGCCGACAGGGCCCGCGTCTCGGCGAAGGCCTGCTCCAGGCGCTCCCGGTAGTCCCGCAGGGCGCCTTCGGCCTGCCGCTCGTCGATGGCCCCCCGGTCGACCAGGGCCTGGGCGTACAGCTTGCGCACCGAAGGCGTGGCGTCGATGCGGTCGTACATGGCCGGCTGGGTGATGGACGGGTCGTCGACCTCGCTGTGCCCGTGGCGCCGGTAGCAGATCAGGTCGATGACGACGTCCTTGTGGAACGCCTGGCGGTAGTCGAAGGCCAGGCGTGCGATCCGCACGACGGCCTCGGGGTCGTCCGCGTTGACGTGGAAGATCGGGGCCTCGACCGTCCGCGCGACGGCGGTGGCGTAGGTGCTGGAGCGGCCGCTGGCGGGCGAGGTCGTGAAACCGAGCTGGTTGTTGATGACGACGTGCACCGTCCCGCCGGTGCGGTAGCCGGGCAGCTGCGACATGTTCAGCGTCTCGGAGACCACGCCCTGCCCGGCGAACGCGGCATCGCCGTGGACGACGACCGGCAGGACGGGGAACGCCGCGCCGTCGCCGTCGGCCAGGTCCTGCTTGGCGCGCACGACCCCCTCGGCCACCGGCCCGACGATCTCCAGGTGGGAGGGGTTCGCCACGACGGAGACGGCGATCGCGCCGCCGTCCAGGGCGTGGTAGGTCCCCTCCGCGCCGAGGTGGTACTTCACGTCGCCGGTCCCCTGGACCGACAGGATGTCCACCGCGTCCTCGAACTCGTGGAAGATGTTCCGGTACGACTTGCCGATGATGTTGGCCAGGACGTTGAGCCGGCCCCGGTGGGCCATCCCGATGACCGCCTCCCGCATGCCGTGCCTGATGCTGCGGAGCAGCAGGGCGTCGAGCAGCACGATCGCCGACTCGCCGCCTTCGAGCGAGTACCGCTTCTGGCCGACGTACTTGGTCTGCAGGAAGGTCTCGAAGGCCTCCGCAGCACCGAGCCGGTACAGGACCTGCAACTGGTCGGCACGGTCCGGCCGGGGCGAAGGCGCCTCGATCCGCTCCTGCACCCAGCGGCGCTCCTCGAAGGCCTGGATGTGCATGTACTCGGCGCCCACCGTCCCGCAGTAGGACCCGCGCAGGACGTCCAGCACACCACGCAACGTCATGGTGTCGCGCCCGGCGAAGCCGTCGACGACGAACTCCGCCTCCAGGTCCTCGTCGCGCAGGCCGAAGGCCGCGATGTCGAGCTCCGGATGCGTGGTCACCCGACCGGCCGCGAGCGGGTTGGTGTCGGCCGCCAGGTGTCCGCGTACGCGGTACGCGTGGATGAGCGCGGCGACGCGCACGGCCTTGGCAGCCGCTTCTCGCGCGTCCACATGCGGGGACGGCGTGCCGGCACGCTCCTGCCGGCCGGCGGTGGCGGCGGGGGAGACGAAGAAGTCCCTCCACTGCTCGTCGACCGATCCGGGATCGCGCAGGTAGCGCTCGTACAGTTCGTCCACGAGC
The DNA here is from genome assembly GCF_033792765.1 of Streptomyces sp. PA03-6a. Lineage (NCBI taxonomy): Bacteria > Bacillati > Actinomycetota > Actinomycetes > Kitasatosporales > Streptomycetaceae > Streptomyces > Streptomyces sp. PA03-6a. The sequence goes on from NZ_JARAVK010000001.1 coordinate 124,349, forward strand.
CATTCGTTGAGGCCGAATTCCGGTCCTTGGAGTGCCGGTTCTTCGGCGCTGGATGTCGACGCCACTGGGTGGATCGCCTTCTTTCCTCATTCGGGACAGCCGATGGCGGGGGCAGTCGCAAGGGCCCCGTCATCCGCGCATGGCTCCCGGTGGGGGAGCGGCCCCGTTCCGTGCCGGTGGGGTGCGCGCATCGCTGACCGTGTGGCACCACCGACCCTAGGACGATGCCGGGCCGACGCCGAGGGCCGAAGGTGCCGGGGAGGCGTCACATCAGGACGTTCCCCCGCGCCGTGCCGCGCCGGTGCGTACGGCTCCCGCTGGGTTCCGTGGGCCGGACGTCCTGATGTGAGGGTGTCCTGGCACGCGTAGTGATGCGGAGCGAGCCGAACGTCACCGTAACGTCGTAGGGCCAACGAGCCGACGGCTGCGGCCGCGGCCCGTGAGCTGTTGGGCCTGGGGGCCGGTGTGCCGATTGCCGACGGCGATTCCCGATGCGAGGAAAGAAGCGTTCTCCGCCGTGACATCCGACCCCAGCGATACCCGGTCCCTCCCGCCCAGGAGCGACGCGGGGCCCCGGCACGCCACCCATGCACGTCCCCGGCTGCCGGCCTTGACCGGGACGCGACGTCCGCACCTGGGCCCCAGCTGGTTCGCGGCGGTCATGGGCACCGGCATCGTCGCCAACGCGGCGGTCACCCTGCCGCGGAGCTCCGCCTGGCTGCGTGACGCGGCCACGGTGGTCTGGGCGGGCGCCGCGCTGCTCCTGGTGGTCCTCGCGGCCGGTTACCTCAGGCAGCGGACGCTGCGGGTGCACGCCGGCGATCCGATGCTGGCGCCGTTCCTCGGGGCCCCGCCGATGGCACTGCTCACGGTGGGGGCGGGCGCGCAGCTGCTCGGCCGGCAGGTGCTCGGAGCGCGTACGGCCCTGAACGTGGACTGGGCGCTGTGGTCACTGGGCACCGTACTCGGCCTGGCGGCGGCCTGCGCTGTGCCGTACGTGATGGTCACCCGGCACCGCTTCGCTCCGGACGCGGCCTTCGGCGGCTGGCTGATGCCCGTGGTGCCGCCGCTGGTCTCCGCGGCGACGGGCGCCCTGCTGGTCCCGCACGCACCGGCCGGACAGCCGCGGCTGGCCCTGCTGCTCGGCTGCTACGCGATGCTCGGGCTCGGCCTGGTGGCGGTCCTGCTGGTACTGGCGATGGTCTTCAGCCGGCTGGTCCACCACGACGCACCCACGGGAGCGGTGGTGCCCACGGTGTGGATCGGCCTGGGCGCCGTCGACCAGGCGGTGACGGCGATGGGCTCGCTGGCCACGGCGGCACCCAGCGCGCTGCCCGCTCCGTACGCCCGGGCCGCGGCGGCGTTCGCGCTGCTGGGCGGGATCGGGCTGTGGGGCTTCGCGATGCTGTGGCTGGTGCTCGCCGCGGCGCTGACCGTACGGCAGCTGCGGGCGGGACTCCCCTTCGCGCCGAGCTGGTGGTCCTTCATCTTCCCGCTCGGCGCCTGCGTCACCGGTACGGGTGCCCTCGCCACCCGCACCGGATCGCAGCCCTTCGTCTGGACCGCCGTCGTGCTCTACGTCCTGCTCGTGGCGGCCTGGGCGGTGGTGGCCTGGCGCTCGCTGCACCACGCCGCCGGCCACGTCGCCCCGCGGGGCGCCCGGAGGGAAGCGCGGACGTGAACACCCCCGTGCGTTGCCTCAGCCCGTGATGTGACGCAGGGCGCGGGGGTGGATCCTCGCACCCTGCACCTGCGCCTGATGCGGTTCCTGCACGCCGGCGTCGGTGACGTAGAGGGTGGTGCCGCGCAGCGCGGTGGCGGTGGGCGAGGCGAGACCGTCCGCCGCCGTGAGCACCGTCGCCCGGGTGCCGTCCGGGTAGATCACGTCGACGCGGTTCGCGGCGTTGACCGCGGCCGGCACCACGTTGGACCGGTCGCCGAGGAAGGGGAAGCGGAGGCCGTTGGCACCGAACGGCCGGCCGGCGTCCGGGAGCGGCGCGAGGGCCGGGTCGGTGAGCCAGGGGAGCGCCTTCCCGCCTGCCGTGGGTACGGCCCAGATGGTGCCCTTGCGGCTGTCCGCGACGTAGAGGGTGCGCCCGCCGGGATCGACGGCCCGTCCGTTGGGCAGGCCGTCGGCCGGCAGTGCGGCGATGCGGCGGGCGGTGCGGCTGCCCGGGGCGAGCTTCCAGACGCCGGCGCGCGAGGGGCAGCTCCACCAGAGGTCGTAGTGGACCGTCCCGTCGGCGCCGCGGGTGTTGCCGCTGAAGGTGTCGCCCAGGACGCCGGTCCAGCACCGTCCGGTGCCTGCCGGAGGCGCTGCGGCGCACCGGCTCCGGGGGCTTGCCGGCGAAGCTTCCCAGCATCGAGACGTTCAGCGACCCGTCCGGGTCGACGGTGATGTTCTTTCAAGCCGGGGAGCGGCGGTGCCGCACGGCCTGGCACGGTGCGACCACCGCGTGTTTGACGCGTCAAGCACTCTGTTAGGGTGAGGTGATGGTCCGTCCCGGCGGACCCGGCGCGTGACCGCGTCGCACGTCCACCGGAGGAAGGTCATGGCACCCGCAGGATTCGAGACGGCCGACGACACGGCACGGCGGGCGGCCAATCCGCTGCGTCGGCTCACGATCGACGAACTGCGGCGCCGCAAGGGCATCAAGTGGCGTCACCATCCGGCGGACGTCCTGCCGCTGTGGATCGCCGACATGGACGCGACCCCGGCCCCCGCGGTCGTGGACGCGGTGTCCTTGGCCTTCGAACGCGGGGACACCGGCTACCCGCCCTTCGACGCGACGATGGCGGAGGCCTGGGACCAATTCGCCGCCAAGCGCTGGGGATGGCGCATGGCGACGGAGCGGACGATGGTCGTCCCCTCCGCCCTGACGGGCATCGCCGAGACGCTCAAAGTGACGACGGAGCCCGGGGACGTGGTCGTCGTCAACTCCCCGGGGTACGGACTCCACCGGCACATCGCGGAGGGACTGGGCCGCCGCGTCGTGGAGGCCCCGCTGGGGCCCGACCACCGCATCGACCTCGAGGCGCTGCGGGCCGCGTTCGGCCGGACGGTCGACGGCGGCCGCCCCACGGTCTTCCTGCTGTGCAGCCCCCACAACCCGACCGGGACGGTCCATACGGCGCAGGAACTGGCCGCGGTGGCACGACTGGCGCGGCAGTCCGGGGTGCGTGTCGTCTCCAACGAGATCCACGCGCCGCTCGTCCCGTCCGGCGCGCACCATGTGCCGTACCTCTCGGTCCCCGGCACCGAGGACGCCGTCGCCGTCTACTCCGCCTCCAAGGGGTGGCACCTGTCGGGCTTCCGCGCCGGAATGCTCGCCTGGGCGCAGGAGGCGGACGACGTCCTGCGGCGCATCCCCCTGAGCGTCGCCCATGAGCTGAGCGGCATCGGCGTCATCGCCCAGACCGCCGCCCTGCGGCTCGGTGGCGGCTGGCTGGATGCGCTGCTCGCCGGCCTCGACGACAACCGACGCCTCCTCGGCGAACTGCTCGAGCGGCATCTTCCCGGCGTCCGGTACCGCCGGCCCGAGGGGACGTACCTGGCGTGGCTGGACTGCCGCGCCCTCGGACTCGGTGACGATCCCGCGGCCGCCTTCCTGGAACGCGGCCGGGTCGCCCTCTCCCCGGGCCTGGAGTTCGGCACGGGCGGCGCGGGGCACGTACGCCTCAACTTCGCCACGTCGCCGGAGATCCTCACCGAGGCCGTCCGCCGGATGGGCACGCTGGCCTGATCCCGGCCGGCCCCGGGCCGCCGCTCGATCCTCTCGGTCCCGTGACGACGCACGCCGTCCCGCGGGCCGGCACTGCTCTTCAATGGGAACCACCTTGCTCAACACCACTGCCATACACGCCGGTTCGATGTTCGACGGGTTCACCCGCTCAGGACCGGCCACGGTCCATGTCAGAGGCGACCGCATCCTCCGCGTGGACCGCACCGGCGCGCTGCCGACCGACGGCACCCCGGTCGTCGACCTCGGCCCGCGGACATGCCTGCTGCCCGGCCTCATCGACACCCACACCCACCTCGCGTTCGACGCGAGCCCGGACCCCGTGACCTCCCTGACCGCGACCGGCGACCCGGAGCTGCTCGCGCAGATGCGGGCCGCGGCCCAAGCGGCGCTCCGGGCCGGCATCACCACCGTCCGCGACCTCGGTGACCGCGACTACCTCTCGCTGACCCTCGTCGAGGAGTTCGCCCGGGCCCCGGAGAACGGGCCGGAGATCCTCGCCGCAGGCCCCCCGCTCACCACGCCCGGCGGGCACTGCCACTTCTTCGGCGGCGAGACCGAGGGCACCGAGGCACTGCGCGCCGCGGTGCGCGAGCGCCACGCGCGCGGTTGCGCCGTCATCAAGATCATGGCCAGTGGCGGCAACATGACGCCCGGTTCCGTGCCCCCGCACGCCTCCCAGTACGGCCCGGAGGACCTGCGCGCGGTCGTGGACGAGGCACACCGTCTCGGCCTGCCGGTGGCCGCCCACGCACACGGCGTCCAGGCCATCAGGGACGCCCTCGACGCGGGCGTCGACAGCCTGGAGCACGTCACCTTCCTCGGCGCCGACGGCGCCACGTACGACCCCGGCCTCGCCGCGGCCATCGTGGACAGCGGCACGTTCGCCAGCCTCACCCTGGGCATGGCCCCCGGCGCGGCGTTCAACCCGCCCCCGGCCCTGGCCGCACACGTCCGGACCATCCTGAACACCTTCGGCAACCTGCACGCCGCGGGCGCCAACGTGGTCATCGGCTCGGACGCGGGCATCGGGCCCGACAAGCCCCACGACGTCCTCCCGCACGGCGTCGGCGCCCTCGTCCGCCTGGGCGTGACCCCTGCCGACGCCTTGATCTCCGTGACCAGCCTGGCCGCCCGGCTGTGCCGTGTGGAGGGCCGCAAGGGACGGATCACCGCCGGTGCCGACGCCGACCTGCTGGTCGTCGACGGCGATCCCGTCAAGGACCCCGCCGCCCTCCTGGACGTGCGGGCCGTCTTCCGCGCCGGCATCCGGGTGCGCTGACCTCCGCCGGAGGGCAGCGCATCGCGTGACGTCGGCGACCGGGGCTGTCAGCGGTGGGCGGCCGTCCCCCCAATGGCGTATCCCCGCGTGCTGTGCTCATGATGGTCGCGTAGGGCCGACGTTCAGCTCTGCCCCCGCCGGCGTGCAGAGCCTGGAGGGCAGGCCATCTGCCTTTGTCCGCACTCCTCACCGCTGCGGGAAACCCACGGCCCCTGGATCGTGCGCGGCGTCGCCGGTGCAACGGCGTCCACTGCTGTCGTTTCGCCTTGGTCACGCGCGCGCCGGTGGCCTGTGGCAACACCTTGACTTCCCTCATACGGATCACTTCAGGTGGGTGAATCGTGGATACACCAACCAGGAAAACCGGCAGGTTCATCGCGCTCATCGCAGTGCTCGCTGCCGCCCTGCTGGTCTGCCCGAGCGCCAGCGCCGGAGCATGGGGCGACAGCCGCGGGCAGGACACGGCGGTGGGGGAGTCTCCCTCCCCGTCGTCCTTCCCGCAGGCGAAACCTCCCCCCGGTTTCACGTCCAAGTACGCGGAAGTGAACGGCTTCCGCATGCACTACCTGCGAGGCGGCAAGGGTTCACCGGTCGTGCTGATCCACGGCTTCCCCCAGTCGTGGGCCGAGTGGCGGGACCAGATGGGCCCGCTGTCCAAGAACCACACCGTGATCGCGGTCGACCTTCGCGGCGCCGGCAACTCCGAGGTCACCAGGGGCGGTTACGCGAAGGCACAGATGGCCAAGGACGTGCATGAGCTGCTGAAGCAGTTGAAGCTGAACAACGGTGTCCAGGTGGTCGGGCACGACGTCGGTCTGTGGGTCAGCTACGCCTACGCTGCCCAGTGGCCGAAGGAGGTGCGCCGCCTGGCCGTGATGGAGGCTCCCATCCCGGACGACAGCCTGTACCGCTTCCCGGCGCTGGAGGCCAACCCGAAGACCCCCTCGATGTGGCACTTCGGCCTGTTCCAGCTGCCGCTCGCCGAGCAGCTCATCTCCGGTCACGAGCGCGTCTTCGTCCAGGGCTTCATCGAGGAGCTCCTGGCCGACAAATCGGCGTTCACGAAGGACGACTACGACTTCTACGCCCATTACCTGAAGGAGCCGGGCCGCACGGTGGCCTGGATGAAGATGTACCGCGAGCTCCGCGGGGACGTGGACCAGAACAAGAAGTTCCTGGCGGAAGGCAAGCTGCGGATGCCGGTCCTGGCGATCGGCGGCCAGGCGTCGTTCGGCGGCAAGATCGCCGACCAATGGCGTGACTACGCCGTGAACGTCGAGGGCCGGGTCATCATGGGGTCGGGTCACTGGGTGACCGAGGAGAAGCCCCAGGAAGTGACGAACCTGCTGCAGTCCTTCCTGCAGAAGTAGGTTCCGCCGCGAACGGCGGTACCCGCGGCAACCGTGACGGTGCCTTCGGCACCTCAGGCGCCGCTCTGCTGCTCGGCCGGCTGCGGAACCGGTGCGGCGGGCAGCAGTTCGCGGCGCGCCAGGGCGACCAGGGTCCGCAGGGCGATGGCGCCGATGAACACGGTGATGGCGGCGAGGAACACGTAGGTGTACGCCCCGGCCCCGGGCGGACGCTGGCGCTCCACCCAGTGGATCGCGACGGCGGCGACCGCGGCCCAGCTGAAGGTGAACGCCCATGTGCTGGGCATGAAGGGCAGCTTCACGTAGGCGGGGAGCAACCGCAGCTGGGCCAGCACCATCAGCAGTCCGTAACCGCCGAGGAAGGCCGCGACCCCGTCGATGGAGTCGGTGAACAGCACGAAGTAGGCGGTGCTGGCCACGGCCGCGGGGGCGACCTCGATCGCCAGGGTCGGCAGCAGGGGCGGGGGCGGCAGGGGGCGGAAGAACAACCGTCCCATGATCACCGAGCCGAGGATCATCCAGCAGACCACGCCCAGGCCGAACATCACCTGACCCAGTCGCTGCTGCCCCACCGCGCCGGCCGACGCCGCGGCCAGCAGGCCGCCGGCGACCGTGGGCAGGAAGTAGCCGGGATGGAAGCGGTCGACGTCGATCCGCCCGTAGATCCACTGACCGGTGAACCAGGCGCCGAGCAGCACGGTGAGGACGAGGAACACGTCCACCAGCACCCGCCCGGCCGTGGGGGCCCGGACGTAGAGGCCGTTCGCGGCGATCACCATGGGGACGATCACGCACAGCGACGCGAACGGTCCGGCCGCGGCGTCGGTCAGGTCCCGTGCCAGGGACCGTGCCCGCACCGCGTGGTGGAGATAGGCGACCGTCACCAGCAACCACACGGCGGCCGCCAGGACCAGCAGCGCGTCCCCGACGCCCCGTGGCACGCGACCGGCCCCGGCGGCGATCAGCCAGGCGTCCGCCAAACCGACGAGACCGAAAGGCATGCCGAAGAAGTTCAGGGGAATCGGTCGATTTGTCACGGTATCGGAAACTATCCCACTTTTTCCCTCACCGGTCCTCGCGGCGCAGGGCCGGACCGGACCGGACCGGCCCCTCACGCTCCACGGCCTCCAGGTACAGCTCCACGTACCGCTCGACGTCGACCCCGAGCGCCACGTCCACTGGTCAGCCCCCGCGGGTCGGCGACCGCGCAGACCGCGCCCGCGTCACCCAGGCCGCCGCCCGGGTCGGTCCCGTCGGGGTTCAGGCCGCGGTGGGCGGGCAGGCGCGTACCGGGCTCCTCGCTCTTCAGCAGCCGGCGCACGTGCTCGGACGGGACGATCACCTGCTCGAACACGTCCAGTCCGTACATCGTGACCGGCACTCCGGCGGAGAACAGGATCGCGGCGGCCTCCGGGTCGTGCCAGACGTTGAACTCCGCGACCGGGGTGGCGTTGCCCCTGCCCACGGCGCCGCCCATGGAGACGATCCGCTCGATGTTGGCGGTGACCTCCCGGTGGGTGCGCAGCAGCAGCGCGATGTTGGTGGCCGGCGCCGTGGGGATCAGCGTGACCGGGCGTGGGGAGGCGAGGATCTGCCGGCGCAGCAGTGTCACGGCGTCCAGGTCGACGGGCGTACGGGTGGGTGCGGGCAGTCCCAGGTCGCCCATGCCGTCCTGGCCGTGCACCTGGTGGGCCGTACGCGGGGGTGCGATCAGCGGATGTTCCGCGCCCCGGGCGACGGGGATGCCGGGGGCCCCGGCCTGCTCCAGCACGGTCAAGGTGTTGCGCACGACCGCGTCCACGTCGGTGTTGCCGCCCACGCACGTGACCGCGCGCAGGCCGAGGCCCGGATGACGGACCGCCAGCAGAAGCGCCAGGGCGTCCTCGATGCCGGTGTCGCAGTCGATGATCACCGGGATCGGCCGGCCGTCGGCGTCGTGCACAGGAGGTCTCCCTCGTCGTGTCGGGCTGTTGCGTGCGGGACTTCCCCGCGGTTCGTCGCTCTGGGGGCGCGGCTACTCGTCGCGGGGCCCGATCCGGGCTCCTTGGGGACGGCGCACCGGTTGCGCAGGGGCGGGGGCCTTTGCGCCGTGCAGGAGTTCGTCCTCCACTGTCCGGTCCCGTCCGGCCAGCACGCCCGCGGCGATCTGCGGCACGAGGAGCAGGAGCATCACGGCGACGGGCAGGTCCCACCCGCCGGTGTGCTGGTAGAGGGCTCCGATGAGGATCGGCGCGGGGACGGAGAGCAGGTAACCGGTGCACTGTACGAAGGCGGAGAGCCGTACGACGCCGGGGCCGGTACGCGCGCGCATCCCGATCATGGTGAGGGCCAGCGAGAAGGCGCAGTTGGAGACCCCGATGAGCACGGTCCACACCCACGGCGCGGCACCGGGCGCCGCCCACAGCCCCGTGTAGCCGACGACCCCGGACAGACCCAGGACGACGACGAGAGGTCCCTGGCCGGGCAGCCGACCGCCGATCGCGGGCAGGACGAAGGACATGGGTACGCCCACCGCCATCGACACCCCCAGCATCAGGCCGGCGGCGGAGGCCGGGATACCCGCGTCGCGGAGGATCTGCGGCAGCCAGCCCATGGCGACGAAGGCGGCGGCCGACTGGAGCCCGAAGTAGACGGTGAGCGCCCAGGCCGTCGGACTGCCCGTGATACGGCCCGTCGACGTGGCCGGACTGCCGGAGAACACGCCGGCAGCGGCCGCGGCGTGCCGGGACCGGTCCCGTACCAGGGGCAGCCAGGGCAGCACGGCGACGGCGCCGACCGCGCCCCAGGCGGCCAGGCCGAGCCTCCAGTCGCCGCCCAGTGCCCCGGTCACCGGGACGCTGAGCGCGGCGGCCAGGGCCGTACCGCAGGAGAGGGCCATCGCGTACAGGCCCGTCATGGTGCCGACGCGGTGCGGGAACCAGCGTTTGACGACGACGGGCATCAGGACGTTGCCGACGGCTATGCCGCTCAGGGCGAGCGCGCTGGCGGCGAGGAACGGCACGGTGTGCCCGGTGAAGGGGCGCAGGAAGAGGCCCGTGGCGACCAGTGCCATGCCCGCACAGATCACGGCCGCCGGACCGTACCGGCGGGACAACCGGGGCGCCGCGGCGCCGAACACGGCGAACGACAGGGCCGGCAGGGAGGTGAGCAGGCCCGCCAGCGTGCCGCTCATGCCGAGGGAGGCACGGACCTCCTCCAGCAGGGGGCCGAGGCTGGTGATCGCGGGCCGGAGGCTGAACGCCGATACGAACAAGGCGCCGCCGACGAGCAGTTGGACACGCCGCGTGCCGGGCGCGGCGGCGGGCGCGGCGGTGGCCGCCGCGGTGGCGCGGGTGCGGCGCGCCCGGACCGGCAACCGGTAGAGCCCGGCCCCGAGTGCCGCGCCGATGATGGGCCCGACCAGGTAGATCGCGAGGTCGGTGGTCTGCCCGGAGAAGACCGCCGGACCGAGCTGGCGGGCCGGGTTGACCGAGCCCCCGCTGAGCGGGCCGAGGGTGGCGATCACGACCCCGACGGACAGCCCGATGACGGGCGCCAGACCGCGGATGAACCGGGGGCGGGCGACGAAGAAGGCGACGACGAGGGTCAGCGCCAGCATGCCCCCGACCTCCGCGAGGAGGACCGGCACGGGCTGCCAGGTCGGGGCGGGCCGGATCGCGGCGTGCGAGACCGACGGGAGCGCCACCGCCGGACCCCAGGCAAGGCGTGCCAGGCCCGTACCGGCGGCGGAACCGGCGAGCTGGGCCAGCACGTACGGCAGGACGTGCCGGCCGGGGAAGGCGCCCATCAGCCACAGGCCGACGGTGACGGCGGGGTTCGTGTGGCCGCCGCTGCGCCGTCCGGGAGGGCTGAGGATCAGGCCGGTGAGGATGGCCCCGCTGACGGCGCCGATCACGACGAGGGCGACGCGCAGGTCGGCGATGTAGAGGGACGAGTGCGGGTCGCGCAGCCATCGCACGACCGTCACCGCGAGGAACAGCAGGACGGTCGTGAGGACGAACTCGTCGGCGGCACGGGCCAGGGCCGGCCGCCGTGGCGGAGGGGAAGCGGTACCCACCTGGATCTCCTAGTCGGGGTGGTCGCCGGCGGGGCACCCCTGACGTCTGCTGCCGGGGGAGGAGCCACGAGCGGGGGAAAGCGGCCGGCCC